>NZ_JBQERN010000019.1:0-59482 GCF_056535105.1 Ruegeria sp. O5
CAGAACCAACAGGCTGAGAGGAATAAATCGACTGCTTTCGGCTTCGCCAACCGGCAGTTCAAACGTCGACTTCTTCAACACTATCTCCGCAAAGTTGACGCTCCGAACTAAAACACCTTCGCAGCATTCAGCGAGGGTGTTTTCTTTGTAAGAGCTCGTTACGTCTTGCGTCGTTCTTGACTATGCAACGCCTCCGGTAAGAGGCGTGGCGAAACGCCTGCGCCCTTTTCACGTTCCATAGACAAGATTTAGGTTCTTGTGTTCGCAATTACCGCCGCCGGTCGCGGCGCGAGCTCATGGGTTGGAAGGCCACGCCCACATGCGCCTCGCAATAGGGTTTGCCCGCCTCGACCGGCAGGCCGCAGAACCAGAAATCCTCGGTCGCGGGGTCGCCCACGGGCCACTTGCAGGTCTTCTCGGTCAGTTCCATCAGCGTCAGCTTCTTGGCCTTCTTCTCGATCTCGTTGACCTTGGCCAGCGCCTCGGGGCTGATCTCGTTGGCCGAGGGCTGTGGCGGCAATGGCTGGCCGGCCGGGATGATCTGGCGGCGCGCCGGAACGGCGGGTTTCGCCTCGGCAGCAGCAGCCGGGCGCGCCGGTTCTGTTTTTGGCATGGGTCTGGGCTTGGCTTCGGCCTTGGGCGCGGGTGCCGGTTTCTCTTTCGGTTCGGACTTGGCCGGGGCTGCGCCTGCTGTCCGGTTGGACAGGCCCAGGCGGTGGACCTTGCCAATCACCGCGTTACGGGTCACGCCGCCCAGTTCCTTGGCGATCTGGCTGGCCGACTGGCCTTCGCCCCACATCTTCTTCAGCAGTTCTACGCGCTCGTCTGTCCAGGACATCGTCAGCCTTTCAAAAGCGGAAAGCGGCCCCGGATTCGGGCCGCCTTGGGAATTCGTCTCAGCCCCCTATTCTAAACACTGCAGCCCGAGTTACAAGCTGTCTTCGAATCAGGTTGAGGGCAAAGCATGCAGAATCCCGCAGAACAGACCGCACGCAGCTTTGGGGCAGTCAACTGGATGGGGCTTTACACGCTGGCGCAGCGCGAGATTCGGCGCTTTCTTTCGGTCTGGACCCAGACCGTTCTGGCGCCTCTGGTCACGGCTGGCCTGTTCCTGCTGATCTTCACAATCGCCATTGGGCCCAGCCGCCCTGACGTCATGGGCGTGCCGTTTGTGGTGTTTCTGGCACCGGGGATCCTGATGATGACGGTGATCCAGAACGCCTTTGCCAATACCTCCTCTTCGATGGTGATTGCAAAGGTGCAGGGCAATATCGTCGACACGCTGATGCCGCCGCTGTCCCCGCTCGAGATCCTGCTGGGGTATCTTGCCGGTGGCATCGCCCGTGGCCTGATGATCGCGCTGGTGATTTCGATTGCTTTGCTGGTTTTGCTGTCCATCGCGCCCCAGCACCCGTTGATTGCGCTGATCTTTGTTGTTCTGGGGGGCGCATTCATGGGCGCGCTGGGCCTCTTTGCCGGGATCTTTGCGAACAAGTTCGACCAGATGGCCGCGATCACCAACTTCATCGTCACACCTCTGGCTTTCCTGTCGGGCACTTTCTATTCGGTCGAGGCGCTGCCTCCTGTCCTGAACCGTCTGACCCATCTGAACCCGGTCTTCTACCTGATCGATGGGCTGCGTTACGGCATGATCGGCGTGTCCGACAGCTCACCGTGGTTGGGCATGGCAGTTTGTGGTTTTGCCACGCTGGCCATCGGGCTGATCACCTGGCAAATGCTGCGCACCGGTTATCGGCTTAAGGCTTAACCGGTCTCTGCCAGCCTGTCGGGCGGCAGGGCAGGTTTGGGTTCGCCCAGCCGCGGATGCAAGCGGGCCGAGACAGCCCATGCCCCGAACAAGGCAATCCCGCCTGCCGCGAACACACCGGCCACCGGTGCCACCAGCAGGACCAGAGCTGCAACACCGGGCGTCAGAATGCCCGAGACATCGCGGTAACTGGAATAAATCGCCGACATCTCGGTTCGCTCAGACGGTTTAACGGCCATAAGGAAGGGCAATCCGGCGCAGATATCCAGAACGATCAGCCAGACAGACCCCAGAACCAGCGCAGCGACCGAGGCGACCGGCCATCCCGCGACCAATCCGGCTGCGAAAAAGCAGGCCCCCGCGGCGGCAAACCCGATGCGAACAGCCGACCTGAGCGACCGCGTCTGGACCCAGCGCAGGATCAACGGGGCGGCCAGCAGCATGGCGTTTGTGCACGACAGAAGGATGCCGCCCAGTTGCTCTCCCAGCCCGTTTTGGATGGCGAAAATGGGCAGGTAGACCACATATATCCACCACCCGCAGGACCGGATCATTGCAAACAGATATCCGGCAACCAGTCGGGGTTGGACAAAGAACCGGGGAAGAAAGGCCAACGGGTTCTTGGCCGGACCACGGGCCTTGGTGATCAGCTTGCCATTGCCCAGACGCATGCGCCAGAACTGCGCCAGCATGACCAGCGCCGCTCCGGCACTGATGACAAACGGGGCAGGGCGCCAAAGCTCCATCAGCAGAACACCGGCCATTGGGCCGCCCGTCCATCCCAAAGCGCTGTAGAACATGCGGCTGGTCTCGCACCGGCCAAGTTCGATCTTGCTGATGTAATCCAGCACATAGGTGTTGAAGCAGATGAAAGTGACAACCGCGGCCATGGTATTCAGGGCCAACGCGCCGACCACGGCCTCGGGGCTGCCCACGATCGCCAGCGATGCACCGCAGATGAACATGACGCAACCGGTGGAATAGGCCCATCTGCGCGGTACAAAACGGATCAGGAACGGCACCATCAACCCGACCAGCAGGGACAGGATGCCAATCAGGAAATACAGGAATGACACGGACGAGGCATCGCCCAGCGCCCGGTACATCGCCAGCGGAAAGACCGAAATCAGAATACCGCGCACCACGGCTTCGATTCCGGCCAGAATCCCGAAATCGCGCACCGATGGGGCAGGCGCGTGGCGTACCCATTCAGGTATTCGGCGTTCATGCATAACAAACTCGCAAATCAACTCAGCCCAGAATGCGCCGGTCACCTCGCCATTCATGGGGATTTGCGACACAAAGGTCGCCCCTGAACCGCAAGGGCGGTTTTTTCTGTCAGGTCCGGCGGTTTACCGCCTCGCGCCAGACCAGGATCAGCCCTCCGGTCAGAATCGTGACCGCGCCAATCAGGCTGATCCGGTCGGGGATCACATCAAACACCGCAAAATCGTACAGCGCGGCGAAAATCAGTGTGGCATAGCTGATCGGGGCCACGAATGACGCGTCCGCACGTGCCATGCCGTTGATGAAACAAACCTGCGCGCAGGCCATCAGCAGGCCGATCCCCACCAGCGCAACCCATTGCTGTGGCGTAGGCATGTGAAACACAAAGCTGACCGCGACCGTGGCGATCACCAGCCCCATCGTGTTGTTGATCAGCAGAATCTGGATCGGGGCCTCGCGCCCCGACAGTTTCTTGATAAAGATCAGCTCCATCCCGATAAACGCAGCCGCAGCCAGCGCCAGAAGGGCGGCGGGTTGAAAACTTGCAGGTGTCGGGCGCAGCAGGATCACCGCACCCGCAAGGGCCACGGCCGCCGCCAGCCAGCGCCACGGGCCGACGCGTTCCCCCAATAGCGGAATGGCCAGGACCATGCCAAAGACCGGGTTCAGAAAGGAGATCGCCGTCGCATCCGCCATCGGAATGAACGCAACAGACGCGAACATCAACGTCACCCCGGCCCAGCCAAAGCTGGTTCGCCCGACATGCAGCCCCCAATGGGGCCGCCCCAGCCGGGGACGAAGCACTGCGACCGCCGACAGGATGGCAAGCAGGGCAAACAGAAACCGCCCGTGACTGATCTGCATCGCGTGCAAGGGTGGCCCGAGTGTGTCCGTCCCCAAGGCCTTGGCCAACAGCGTCGTCGCCGCGATAAAGGCGGTCGCGACAAAGATCAGCCCTGCGGCCAAAGCAGGATTTTGCGCCTTCGGGGTGAACATGGGCGAAAGCGGTGCGCCAAAAAAGGGGCCTTGGCAAGACGCAATTCAGCGCTCAGCGCAAAACCGGAGCGGCCGCCAGCGCCGCCTTGGCTTGTTTGAGGCTGTCCAGAAACCGCTCCGCACGCACAATCCGTGCTTCGACCTCGTCAATCCGGTCCTGCAAAAACGCCTCGCCGTCAAAGCTGTCGGGATCGGCGGCTTCCAACTGCCCCAGCAACATGACCAGTTCTGCAATGCTGATGCCTGCCGCCTGTGCATCGGCAACTTGCTCCAGCGTGATCAGCGCGTCTTCGGGATAGTCGCGATAGCTGTTGGTGTTGTCCGGACCCGGGCCTGACCGGATCAGCCCTTGGCGTTCATAAAACCTCAGCGTGTCACGGCTCAGCCCGCTGCGCCGCGCAAGTTCCCCGATCCGCATGTTTCAAAACCGTTGACTCAACTCCATGGTTTTGATCCTATGTCAGACAGTCATTCTCTGCAAGGACATGCACCATGGGTCCCAAATGCCAAAGTTGCGGCATGCCGCTGTCAAAAGATCCCCAGGGCGGCGGGTCCGAAGCTGACGGCGGGCGCAGCACGCGTTACTGCTCGCTGTGTTACGAAAACGGTGCATTCCGCCATCCCGACGCTTCGCTGGAAGAGTTCCAGTCTCATTGCGTCGATGCCCTCGTCGCCAAAGGCATGCCCCGCATCCTTGCCTGGGCTTTCACCCGCGGTATGGGCAAGCTCGACCGCTGGCGCCCGGCGAAATGATCCGGCGGTAATTTTGACGCGGCGGCAATAATAGGGTTTTCAGGCTGTCTTTTCACGTCTATAGAGCGGCCATGATCAAACGCGCACATATCCAGCTGCTCCGACGCCGACGCCTCTTTGCGTAATCGGCCTGTTTGATCCCATGTGCCTGCCAAATTGGCACAAATCTCACCAAATCTGTTGACGAACCGGGCCTTCGTGTATCACTCACGAGGCTCAAACGACCCGAAAAGGATGATCCCATGATCCCGTCCGTTCTGCCGACCTATAACCGCGCGCCCCTGTCATTTGTAAAGGGCGAAGGCGCCTGGCTGACCGAGGCGGATGGCCGACGTTTTCTGGACCTTGGCGCAGGGATCGCGGTGAACGCACTGGGCCACGCCCATCCGGCACTGGTGGCCGCCCTTACGGAACAGGCCCACGCGCTGTGGCATGTCTCGAACCTCTACAACATCCCGCAACAGCAGGCACTGGCAGACAAGCTGGTCGAACACACCTTTGCGGATACGGTATTCTTTACGAATTCCGGTACCGAAGCCTGTGAACTGGCCGTGAAAATGGCCCGCAAGTATTTCTATGACAAAGACCAGCCCGAACGGGTTGAGATCATCACCTTCGACGGTTCCTTCCATGGCCGGTCGTCGGCGGGCATCGCAGCGGCCGGGTCTGAGAAGATGACCAAAGGCTTTGGCCCGCTTCTGCCGGGCTTTGTCCACGTCGCCTTCGGTGATCTCGACGGTGTCACCGACGCCATCACGGAAAATACCGCAGCCATCCTGATCGAACCGATTCAGGGCGAGGGTGGCATCCGCCCCGTACCCGATGCCGAACTCAAGGCCCTGCGCGCCATTTGCGACGAACACGGTCTGCTGCTGATCCTGGACGAGGTGCAATGCGGCGTCGGTCGGACCGGCAGGCTCTTCGCCCATGAATGGGCGGGGATCTCCCCGGATATCATGATGGTCGCCAAAGGCATCGGCGGCGGTTTTCCTCTCGGTGCCGTGCTGGCAACCGAAGACGCGGCATCCGGCATGACCGCAGGCACGCATGGCTCCACCTATGGCGGCAACCCGCTGGGCTGCGCCGTGGGCTGTGCTGTGATCGATCAGGTCGCCACACCCGCCTTCCTCGAAGGTGTCAACCGCAAGGCCGGCCTGTTGCGCCAGAAACTCGAAGGCCTGGTTGCCGATCACCCCGAGGTCTTCGAAGAGGTGCGCGGATCGGGCCTGATGCTCGGCCTGAAATGCAAGGCGCTCAATATCGACGTGGTCAATGCGGGCTATGACAATCTGGTCATCACCGTCCCCGCCGCCGACAACGTCATCCGCCTGCTGCCCCCCCTGACCCTGACCGAGGATGACATCGCCCAGGCCATGATCCGCCTCGAAAAGGCCGCCAATCAGATCGAAACCCAGCTCGCAACTGCCTGAGCTTCATCTTTTCCCAAATACTCCGGGGGTGTGGGGGCTGGCCCCCACCGCCCGACCAGCCAAAAGCGAAGCGATATGAACCATTTTCTCGACATCCACAAAACCGATGCCACCGCGTTGCGGTCCATGATCGATCAGGCGGGCGCGATGAAACAGGCGCGTCTGGGTCGTCCCAAGGCCGCCCCTGATGACGAACAACCGCTGAAAGACCGCATGGTCGCGCTGATCTTCGAAAAACCCTCGACCCGGACGCGCGTGTCCTTTGACGTGGGCGTGCGCCAGATGGGCGGGCAGACCATGGTGCTGTCGGGCAAGGACATGCAGCTGGGTCACGGCGAAACCATTGCCGATACCGCCCGTGTGCTGTCGCGCTATGTCGACATGATCATGATCCGCACCTTTGATGAGACCATCCTGACCGAGATGGCCGAATATTCCGACGTGCCTGTCATCAACGGCCTGACCGACCGCACCCATCCCTGCCAGATCATGGCCGACGTGCTGACGTTCGAGGAACACCGCGGCCCCATCGCAGGCAAGAAAGTGGTCTGGACCGGCGACGGCAACAATGTCTGCGCCTCGTTCCTGCACGCCGCCGGTCAGTTCGGCTTCGATCTGACCTTCTCCGGCCCGGCCCAGCTTGATCCGGAAGAAGAGTTCATGGGGTTTGCCCGCCAGAAGGGGTCCAGAGTCGTCATCGAACGAGACCCGCACAAAGCGGTCGAGGGCGCCGATCTGGTGGTTGCCGACACCTGGGTTTCGATGCATGACAGCCAGTCCGCCAAGGAACGCCGCCACAACATGCTGCGCCCCTATCAGGTCAACGCGGAACTCATGTCACATGCCAAACCCGACGCGCTGTTCATGCACTGCCTGCCCGCGCATCGTGAGGAAGAAGCAACCTCCGAGGTCATGGACGGCCCGAACTCGGTCATCTTCGACGAGGCCGAAAACCGCCTGCACGCACAAAAGGCCGTCATGCGCTGGTGTCTTGGCGTTTAGGATCACCTTGCAGTTTCGAGAGGGCCATCAGGCTCTCTCATGACCTTCGGAGCATTCAATGCCTCACGTCACACTGGAATTTTCCAAATCTCTGGACGACACTCATGATTTCCAGATGATTTGCGAGCGGCTGCATGCTGTTCTCGCAAAACATGATGAAATCGACGCCTCAGCGCTCAAGATCCGCGCCGCACCGATTGCCTATTCCTTCATCGGCACGCAACCGCAGACCTTCGTGCATGCCACGCTGCTGTTGATGCGTGGCCGGGATGAGGCCACACGGGCCGAGCTTAACGCCATCATTCTGGACGTTCTGGCCCAGACCTTGCCCGAGGTCGGCAGCATCACCGTGCAGGATGTCGAGATGACCCGCGCCACCTATGCAAAGCGCCTGGCAGGTTGATGGCGCGGGTACTCTCCGGGTCCGTCAGCCGTGTATCGGCGCGTTGTTGATCGCGCTGAGGTCTTCCATGATATCAAAGACATGATCCGAGGTCACTGCGACCCCGATGGCCTCAAGGCGTTTCAGGTGCATCGCCTTGTAGGTCTCCAGACTGGCGCGATCGCGAAACAGATAGGTCGATCCGAAATGGTTCGTGCCTTCTTCGACGGTCCAGATTTTCCAGACGACACCGGGTTCCTGGGCGATGCTTTCAGCCAGTTCCTTTGTTCCGGCCAGAAACTCTGCGGTTACGGGTCCGTCATAGGCCAGATGCAGATCCCAGATTTTCATCGTACTCATGGTCAAATGCTCCACGTTCAGGGGTAGGGGGTGTGGTCAGCGGTTCCTGCCAAGCTGCACAAAGCTCAGAATGGCAAGCAGCGCAAAGAAGATGGGGTCGGACCAGCCAAAGCCGGTGAACACCCCGGTCAGACAGGCATAAAGCGTGATGACAACGCCCAATATGTTGGTCCCCATCAGACCTTTCAGGATGTTCTGTGCCGTCTCGGTACCGGTTTCAGTGTTTCGAAACAGGAAGCTGATTAGGCCGATGCCACCCAGAAAGATCGCATTATGCTGCGACAGAAACACGGCATACCGATCGTTCAGTTGCAGTCCATAATTGGGCCAAAGGATGGTTGGCGCAAATAAAAGCGCCAATGCGAAAAACATGTAGATCACACCATGCGCGGTCAGGAAGGTTTTGTTGGTCATGTCTCGCCTTTCTGTGGTTGGGGCAGCTTTTTGCGAAGCTGGTTGAGCGTTCTGATTGTCTCGCGTCTGGTTTCGGTGCTCAGGCGTCCGAATATCTGCTCCAGCGCCTGATTGTGGACGGGCATGAACGCGGCCACTTTCTGTTTTCCGGCTTCTGTCAGGCGTAAAACGCGGGCGCGCTTGTCGGTTTCATCAACGGTCTTCTCCACCAGACCGGCCTGAATCAGGTTTTTGACGACAACATCCAGATTGCCGGATGTGGACAGCGTCAGGCGCAACAGGTCATTGATCGACAGCGCACCTTTGGTGTTCAGGGTCTCCAGCGCATCCCACTGAGGTGCCGTCAGACCCCCGGCGCGAAACACCGGTCCCATGGCACGCATGAACAACTGCTGGCTGCGCAACAGGGCCAATACCAGGGCCTGATTTTCTCGGTTTTGAGTCTCGTGTGTCATGGCAGTCATTTATCACTAGTTAGGGATAATATCAAGATGCACCACCACGCGCGAATGCCGCAAATATGCACGTCTCCCGTGCAGGGCTGCACTGACGCCGGGCCCGGGCCTGCATATATTTTGACTTAGCGAATGCAGACCTGCTTTGGATGATCAAAAAGGCCGAGGATACGAATGTGAGCTGGAACCCGTCCCACACCACCGACGCAGCTGAAAACGGCGCGCTGGAAACACTCATCATTCCCCGCGCCCGCGATCTGGGCGGGTTCGAGGTGCGCCGCGCGCTGCCCTCGGTCAAACGCCAACTGGTTGGCCCATTCATCTTCTTCGATCAGGTCGGCCCGGCAGAATTCGTCACCGAAGGCGGCATTGATGTGCGTCCGCACCCGCATATCGGGCTGGGAACCGTCACTTACCTCTATCAGGGCGAATTCGAACACCGCGACAGCCTCGGCACTCACCAGATGATTTACCCCGGCGAGGTCAACTGGATGGTTGCAGGCCGTGGCGTGACCCATTCCGAGCGCACCAGCGAAGAAACGCGCGGCAAAGGCCACAAGCTGTTCGGCATTCAGACCTGGCTTGCCCTGCCCGAAGCGCAGGAGGA
Organism: Ruegeria sp. O5; assembly: GCF_056535105.1. NCBI lineage: Bacteria > Pseudomonadati > Pseudomonadota > Alphaproteobacteria > Rhodobacterales > Roseobacteraceae > Ruegeria > Ruegeria sp. O5. The sequence goes on from NZ_JBQERN010000019.1 coordinate 9,395, forward strand.
TATGGCCCCCGAGTTCGAACACCACAAGCAAGGCGCGCTGCCCCATATCCAAGACAAGGGCGTCAGCGCACGGCTGATCCTCGGCAACGCTTATGGCGAAACCAGCCCCGTGACGATGCTGTCCGAGACCTTCTATCTGGATGTTCAGCTTGCCCCCGGCGCGTCCTTCCCGCTGCCCGACGACCACGAGGATCGCGGTGTCTATGTCACGCAAGGATCGATCGAGATTGCAGGCGACATGTTCGACGAAAGCCGCATGATGGTGTTCCGCCCCGGTGACAGGCTGTCGGCCCGGGCAGGCCCGCAGGGCGCGCGGCTGATGCTGCTGGGCGGTGCCACTCTGAATAAGGATCGCTATATCTGGTGGAACTTCGTCTCATCCTCGAAAGAAAAGATCGAGACGGCGATTCATGAGTGGAAAAGCGCCGATTGGGTCAATGGCGCCTTCCACCTTCCGGCAGGGGATGACCGCGAGTTTATCGCCATTTCAGAACAGTTTGAGCGTACTAAGCCCCGGTTGGCCCGCCCGCGTACGGCGTCGGGGCCGGGTGGGCTTGTGTAACCGTCCGTTTGCGGTGATCCTTTCTGGTATACCAGAGGGGGTATCATGAAACTTGTCATCGCAGGCGCGGGCAGCATCGGCTGCTACTGCGGCGGTTTACTGGCCCGCTCAGGGCATGCGGTGACCTTGCTGGGTCGTGCCCGTGTACTGGACCCCATCCGCGAACATGGGCTGACGGTCACGGATTACGATGACCTCAATGCCCATGTTGCGGCGGAAACCCTGACACTCAGCACCGATCCTGCTTGCCTGGATCAGGCCGAACTGGTCATCGTCACCGTCAAATCCGGGGCGACGGCGGATATGGCCGGACATATCGCGGACGCCGCCTGTTGGGACGCACCCGTCCTGTCCTGGCAAAACGGGATCGAGAATGCGGCAACCCTGCGCAAGGCGCTGCCCGGTCGCGATGTGCGCGCGGGCATGGTCCCCTTCAACGTGGTCCCGAACGGCCCCGCCACCTATCACCGGGCCACATCGGGCGAAATCGTCATCCAGAACGGCCCCGGCGATCTGGCCACCGCCCTCAGCAGCCCGGACCTGCCCGTTATCGCAACTGACCGGATCGAGGCGGTGCAATGGGGCAAGCTGGTGATCAACCTCAACAACGCGCTGAACGCGCTGTCGGGCCTGCCGCTTGTGGATCAGCTGCTCAGCCGTGACTGGCGCAACCTTATGGCCGATCAGATGGCCGAGGCGCTGTCCGTTCTCAAGGCGGCGGGGCATCCGGTGGCCTCGACAACGCCGCTTCCGGCGTGGATGACGCCGCATATCCTGCGGCTGCCGACACCTTTGTTCAGCCGGATCGCGGCGCGGATGCTCACCATCGACCCCACCGCCCGGACCTCGATGGCCTATGACCTGATGGCCGAGCGGCAAACGGAAATCGACAGCCTTCAGGGCCATATCATTCGGCTGGGGCACGAAACCGGGGTGCCCACCCCCCTTTGCACGAAAGTGTCTGACCTGATCAAACACGCGCCCGATCATCCGCTGTCCCCGGAACAGATCAGGCTCTGATCGCAGTCGTCAGACGAGTCTGGTCAATGTCCAGAAAATCACGGCCGACATGGCGGCTGCGGCAGGCACGGTCACGACCCAGGCCGCAATGATCGTCATGAAATGCGACCGCCGCACCAGCTTGCGCCGCCGGTATTCTTCCGGGGCCAGCTTCTGCGCTGTCGCGTTTCGCCCATTGTTCTGTTTCCGCCTGCGATCCGACTGCCACTCACGATAGAACCCGACGCCAAAGATTGCGCCAACGGCGATATGCGTGGAACTGACCGGCAGGCCCAGCCAGCTGGCGACAATGACCGTGATCGCCGCTGACAGCGCCACGCAAAACGCCCGCATCGGGTTCAGCTTGGTGATCTGGCTGCCGACCATCCGGATCAGCTTGGGCCCAAACAGGAACAGACCGAACGATATCCCGAACGCGCCGATGATCATCACCCATAACGGGATCGAAACCTTTTGGGCGAAATCCCCGAACTCTGCCGCGTGGACAATCGCCGCCAGGGGGCCGACCGCGTTGGCCACATCATTTGCGCCATGGGCAAAACTCAGAAACGCGGCCGATATCACCAATGGCAGGCCAAACAGGGTTTTCAGCGACCGGGTCCGGTTCTCCAGCCCCTCGGACTTGCGACGCACCCAGGGAACCGTCAGCGCCCAGACCAGCACACCGCTGCCCAGACCGATCAGCAGCGCCACCTCCAGTTCGATCTTCACGATCCGCTTCAGACCCTTGACCGACAGGTAGGTGGCGAACGCCGCCGCCATCACCGCCACAAGGATCGGCACCCAACGCCGCGCGGCGGCGATCTTGTCGTCCTGATACTGGATCTTGGTCTTGATCAGCGCCAGGAATGCCGCCGCAATCACGCCGCCTAGAACCGGAGATATCACCCAGCTGGCCGCAATCGCGCCCATCGTGCCCCAGCTCACCGCACTCAGCCCGGCAGCGGCAATCCCCGCGCCCATGACCCCGCCAACAACCGAATGCGTTGTCGACACCGGCGCGCCGATCCAGGTCGCCAGATTGACCCACATGGCGGACGAGATCAGCGCCGCCATCATGGCCCAGATGAACACGTTACTGTTCTGCACCGAGGCCGGGTCGATGATCCCCTTCGAGATGGTCGAGACCACATCGCCTCCCGCAAGCAAAGCGCCCGCGCTTTCGGCAACGGCGGCGATCACGATGGCACCGCCCATGGTCAGCGCGTTCGCACCCACCGCGGGACCCATGTTGTTGGCCACGTCATTGGCACCGATGTTGATCGCCATATAGGCTCCGAACGCGGCCGCAGCCACGACGATATAGGTGCCGTCGGCGCGTCCAAACAGCACCGCCGCCATCAATCCGGCAAGCACCATGAACGCCAGTGCAATTCCCGGCGCCAGCAGCGGGCGGGCGACGTGAAGATTGGCGATTTCTACGCGCGAGATGCGTTGCAGGTCGCTGTCAAGCGACTGCCAGCGCGGTTTTGAATTTGTGTCAGACATGGGCTTGGTCAAAGATTGGCAGATCGCCCGCAGCTAACGGTTTCCCGGTTCAGGGGCAAGCGCGCAGCCATCAAATTGTTGCGAAACGGCTACATCTGTCGCAGCAGCGCCTGCAACTCGGGCTCCTGAACCCGTTTGGCGGCTTCTGCCGGTGAAAACCACTGACGTTTTCGCTTGTCCACTTCGGGAAAATCATCGGCCAGCTCGCGCACGGAAACCCGGTAGACACGGGTCAGGACCGACTGTGCCGATCCCCCCTTGAAGATCTTGTCATAGGTGAATTGGCCGACGGGCTCCTTGTCGACCGCTTCTGCGCGCACGCCAGCCTCTTCCCACGCCTCCAGCAGGGCCGTCTCCAACCCGTCCAGACCATTGACAGGCCAGCCTTTCGGGATGATCCAGCGCCCGGTTTCGCGGCTGGTGATCAGCAGAACCTCGTCCTGACCCTCATGCCTGCGTGTACACAGGGCCGCAAACTGCACCCGTTGGGGGCGCAGGAACAAGGGGCGTCCGACCTCTTCCCAGATATTTCGCAGCCAAGCACTCATAAGATGTTCTTCAAATCCTGTTTCTGTCTTCGAAACCTGTGTGACGTAACAACAATAATGCCAGACTTCAATGAAATGTCCGCTTATTTCTGATTATGACCGGATTTTCGGTCAATTTACTGTGATTTGTGAGATTTCGCGCAACGGCCCCGAAAGCCCGAGCCGCTTGCCGGAAGCGACGCGGCAATGGGTCTAATCCCGCCTGCGTTTGGCCCTCAGCGTCGGGTCGGCCTGTGTCGGGTCTTCGGGCCAGGGGTGTTTGGGGTATTGCGCCCGCATATCCTTGCGCACATCCGCATAAGACCCAGCCCAGAACCCCGGCAGATCGCGGGTAATCTGGATCGGGCGCTGCGCGGGGGACAGCAGGGTGATCTTCAGGGGCTGTCCGCCAACCACCGGATGCCGGGTCACGCCGAACAGCTCCTGCAACCGAACCGATATTTCGGGGACCGCCGCGCCATAGTCGATCGGCACCTTGCGCCCCAGCGGTGTTTCAAAGGATCCCGGCGCGCGGCGGTCCAGCTCCTGGGTCTGGGCCCAGTCCAGCCGCGCGCGCAAGGCGGGCAGCGGGTCAAACCGTTTCCAGTCCTCTGCGCTTTTGACACCGGACAGCATCGGCAACAGCCAGTCGTCCAGCTCGGCCATAAGACCTTCGACCGAAAAGTTGGGCAGGTCCACCCCGTCGGCACGCACCAGTTCTACCCGCGCGGCCAGCCGTGCGGCGGCCCCGTCCAGCCGCAACCCCAGATCGCGCACCCCGTCCAGCATCGCACGCGCCACGGCGTCATCCGGGACGTCCTTCCAGATGCGGTCGTCCAGCGTGATCGCCCCAAACCGCTCCTGCTGTCGTGACACAACCCGCCGCTCACGTTTTGACCAGGCGCAAACCTCGTCCCAATCGATCTGATCGGCGAACAGTTCGCGGATCTCGCGTTCCGAAATCTGGGTGGCCATCCGCACTTTTGCCTCGCGCGGGTTTCCATCGGTGTCGGTGACAACCAGAAAAGGCGCCGCCGCCAGCGAATCGCCGCTGTCCAGCACGACACCTTTGCCCCCCGACAACACATAACGCGGCGCATCGCCCTTGCGCCGCTGCCCGATACGGTCGGGATAGGCGAGGGCGGCCATGGCAGCAGCGCTCAGATCATCCGTCTTGCTTCCGGCCTGTTTCCTCAACCGCTTGGCCTCGGCATTGATCCGATCCACGGCGCCCATGTTCACCTGCCAGACCCGGTTGCGCTGAAAGGTGCGCACATCCCGCTGTGCCTCTTGCCGCAAGGCGATATCCACCGGCGCGCCGCGCAGGGGGTCGCGCTCGGCCATCAAAGCGGCCAATGGCGCGGCATTCGGTCCGGCCCGCACCAGCATATGCCCCAGCCGGGGATGCAACGGAAGCGCCGCCAGCGCCCGCCCGTGTTCGGTGATCCGCCCCTTGCCGTCCAGCGCGCCCAGCATCGCCAGAAGGGCACGCGCCTCGGCCATCGCGCCTTCGGGTGGCGGGGTCAGAAAGGCCAGATCGGCGGCATCCGCGCCCCACAGGGCCAGCTCCAGCGCCAGCCCGGTCAAATCGGCGGCTTCGATCTCGGCAGGCGGGTACGCGGCCAGCGCGCCCTCTTCCCCCTTTGACCAAAGCCGGTAACACAGCCCTTCGGCCACACGGCCTGCACGACCCGCACGTTGCGTGGCCTCAGCCCGTGTTACCCGCTCGGTCACCAGCCGGGACATGCCCGAGCCCGGATCAAACCGCGCCCGCCGCGCTTGCCCCATATCCACCACCACCCGGATATCGGGGATCGTCAGCGAGGTTTCGGCAATCGACGTCGCCAGCACCACCTTGCGTCCGGTCTCAACCGGGGCAATCGCCGCGCGCTGGGCCGCAAAGGGCATGGCCCCGAACAGCGGGCACACCGTGCAATTGGCGGGCAGGCGTCCGGTCAGGGCTGCCTCAGCCCGCCGGATTTCACCCTCACCGGGCAGAAACACCAAGATCCCGCCACCGGTGGAGCGGGTCTCGCGCTCGGCCTCAACGACCAGATCGACCAATGCATCCAGCCGCCGCGCCTGTGGCCCCAACGGCCGATCCAGCCAGCGCATCTCGACGGGATAACTCCGCCCTTCCGACGTAACCAGCGGCGCGGCCATCAGGTGCCCCACCGGGTCTGCGTCCAGCGTGGCCGACATGGCCAGCAGAATCAGATCGTCCCGCAACGCGCCCGTGACCTCAAGGCACAGCGCCAACCCCAGATCCGCGTTGAGTGAGCGTTCGTGGAATTCATCAAAGATCACCGCCCCGATGCCCGGCAGGTCAGGGTCCGATTGCAGCATCCGGGTCAGAATGCCCTCGGTCACCACCTCGATCCTTGTTTCTTTTGACACTTTCGCGTCGCCCCGCACGCGGTAGCCAACACTCTGGCCTGCGCGTTCTCCCAGTGTCTCTGCCATCCGCTCTGCCGCGGCCCGTGCAGCCAGTCGCCGGGGCTCCAGCATCACGATCCTGCCGCCACACAGACCCGCCTCCAGCATCGCCAGCGGAACCCGCGTGGTCTTGCCCGCACCGGGCGGTGCTTGCAGCACGGCCCGCCCCTGCGCGCGCAGGGTGTCCAGCAGGCCGGGTATGGCATCGTCTATGGGCAGGCGTAGGGTCATCCGGCCCTTATCCGCGATCCCGCAGGTGGCGTCCAGTTTCCGCGCTCACATCAGCAAATCGCCCCGCACGAAATGACGCAGGCTGCGCGATCTTCGCACTTCCTGCCGCCTCCGGTCTGGACAAACACCCCCCAAGCACGGCAACTGTTCCTGCCTCTAGGATCGGGACAAGAATGCAGACAGACAGCCTGAGCGACAGAATTCTGAAGGGCGAGCGCCGGGCGCTGGCGCGTGCGATCACCCTTGTTGAAAGCAACCGCGCCGATCACCGGGCACAGGCCAGCGACCTTCTGGCACAGCTTGCCGGTTCGGGGCGTCAGGCGCTGCGCATCGGTCTGTCTGGCACACCCGGCGTGGGCAAGTCCACCTTCATCGAAAGCTTTGGCATGATGCTGACAGGGCAGGGGCTGCGCGTCGCGGTTCTGGCGGTCGATCCCAGCTCGGCCCGCTCGGGCGGCTCGATCCTGGGCGACAAGACCCGGATGGAACGCCTGAGCCGCGAGCAGAACGCCTTCATCCGGCCCTCTCCCAGCCAGAGCCACCTTGGCGGCGTCGCCCGCCGCACTCGCGAGGCTATCGCCCTGTGCGAGGCCGCAGGCTATGACGTGGTGCTGATCGAAACCGTGGGCGTGGGACAGTCGGAAACTGTGGTGTCCGAACTGTCAGACCTGTTCCTGCTGCTGCTGGCCCCGGCGGGTGGGGACGAGTTGCAGGGCGTCAAGCGCGGCATCATGGAAATGGCGGACATCATTCTGGTCAACAAGGCCGATGGCGACCTGAAAGCCACCGCCACCCGCACCTGCGCGGATTATGCCGGCGCACTGCGGCTGCTGCGCAAACGCCCGCAGGACCCCGAAGGCTTCCCCAAGGCGATGACCGTATCCGCCGTCGAAGAACACGGGCTGGAACAGGCCTGGGACGAAATGCAAACCCTGACCCAATGGCGCCGCGACACCGGTATCTGGGAGGCCAACCGCGCTGCCCAGGCCCGTTACTGGTTCGATCAGGAGGTCCGCCACGCCCTTCTTGCCCGCCTCGACACACCGCAGGCCCGCGCCGAGATGGAGCGCCTGAACGACGAAGTCTCACAAGGGCGACTCAGCCCGGCGGTCGCTGCCGGTCAGCTTCTGGACACGCTCGGCTAAAGGGCCGCCATAGACGTTTCACCTTTTGCCAAATACTCTTGCCAACGGCATGGCCCGTCCGGGCCATTCCTGCATGGCAGGCAAAATGAAAGATTTCGCGCGGCCCGTCTTGACCCTCCGCGCGATTCCCACTACACGCATCCAACCAGTTTTCGGGCGCGACTTCGGGTTGCGCCCCTTGTGATTTGGCCGCGGGTATCCAGCCCGGCCTCCAGAAACAAAGGAAGAAACCATGTCGCGCCGTTGCGAACTGACCGGAAAAGGCCCGATGACTGGCAACAATGTCAGCCACGCCAAAAACAGAACTCGTCGTCGTTTTCTGCCGAACCTGAATGACGTTACCCTGCAGTCCGAAACTCTGGGCCGTGGCGTCAAGCTGCGCATCTCGGCGGCTGCGCTGCGTTCGGTTGACCACCGCGGTGGTCTGGACGCGTTCCTAGCCAAAGCCAAGGATGATGAGCTGTCGGCAAACGCTCTGAAAGTGAAGAAAGAAATCGCCAAGGCGCAAGCTTCGGCCTAAGGTCTTTCAACCAACAGAATTTCAGGCCCTGCACCCTCTCGGTGCGGGGCCTTTTCTGTTGGGCCAGCCCCTTTCGGCCCCCATTGTTCTCAATCTGGAACTAATTTTTCGCCATTGGTGAACTTCTTCACATACAGGTTTCCGAATCTGACCTAACGTCACTGTCATTCATCAGGCGGGGGCCACATTATGACGTTAAAAAGTTTTTATCTTTTCCTGTTTCTGGCCGCGGTATTCCGCAAGGCGATTGCAACCTGCACGCGGATGCAGCGCTGGGTGAACCGGTCTCATACCAGCTTCACGGCAGACACGGTAAAAAGACCCGGACTGGATTACTGAAAAACAGCTTCAAGCGCGACCCTTTGGCGCTTGAAGCTTTTCCCGCTGCTGACCTATAGCTGGGTCAGGATGAGACCTGTTGTTACCAGATTTCTGCCTTATGCGCTGTCCCTGCTGCTGGTTCTGACCGGGCAGGGGCTGGCCATGTCGCGCGGCATGGACAAGGCCGTGGGTCAGATGGTGCTGTGTACGGGCACCGGACCGGTCGTCGTCTATATTGACGAAAACGGGCAACCCACTGCACCGCCGCATTTTTGCCCGGACTATGCAATATCCCTGCTGGGGGCCGTGGCTGTCGCGCAACCAGCACTGCCAGCCGCGCCGGAACGGGCGCAGCCAGCTCCGCTGCGGCATCTGGGCAACCAGATCGCCCTGCCGGTTCCCGCAACCCCGGCCCGCGCGCCTCCTGTCAGCGTTTGAAAACCACCCTTTTCAAACCTTTATACAGGAGAGGCACGATGTCCCTCAAAACCACTCTGCTTGCAACTCTGGCCGCCGTGTCGCTGGCCATCCCCGCCTTTGCCGAAGGCCCCATCAAGGTTGACGACGCCTATGCCCGCTCCTCGGGCAAGACCGCCATCGCCGGAGCCGCGTTCATGATGATCCACAATCAGGGCGACGCCGATGACCGGCTGATCGGTGCAACCTCGGACGCGGCAGCGCGTGTGGAATTGCACACCCACAAGGTCGATGAAAACGGCGTAGCCAAGATGGTGCATGTCGAAGAAGGCTTTGCCATTCCGGCCGGTGAAACCCACATGCTGAAACGTGGCGGCGACCATGTGATGTTCATGGGGCTGACGGCCCCGTTCGAACAGGACGCCATGGTGCCGGTCACGCTGATCTTTGAAAAGGCAGGCGAGGTCGAGATCGAGATTCCCGTCGATCTGGAACGTCAGGACAAAGGCGGCCACGGATCACATTCGAACTAGGGCAGCGCCTGTCTTCGGGCCGCGCTGCGGCCCTCATCCATGCGTCAGGCCGGGCTTTGCCCGGCCTGATTTCCATGCGGCTGCGGATAGAGCTACTTGTTGATGGTTTTCATACCGACGCGGTCGCCCGCCTGCCGAAACCGAGAGGCCAGCCAGAACATCACAGCGGCCATGGCCAGCGCCGAGAATGCGATACCCCATCCCAGCGCAACCAGCGCCACCGCCGGCCAGATCATCAGGACAAGCCCGACGACAAGCGCGACAAATCCCGAGACGCGCATGGAACCGCGTTGCGGGTCACTTGCATGCATCTGCCCGGCAGCCGCCAGGGATCCGATCCCGATGATCAGTGCCCATGCGCCCATGAGGAAAAACGCCAGTTTCACCGTGCCTTCCGGCCAGATCAGCAGGACAAGCCCGATCAGAAGCGCGCTGATCGCAGCACCTCCCAGCACCCCGCGACGACCAACACCCAAAAGCGTCAGCCCACCGTCGAGGATCAGCAACACACCGACCAGCCGCAGCAGCAGCGCGATGCTGCCAGACGGCCAGAACAGCGCTGCAATACCGACAAGCCCGGCCAGCACCCCGCGCAGCAGAAAAGTCCACCACAGGCTGGACAGCTGTTCCCCCAGCATGTCACGCCCGGCCATGCTGCCGTCATCCAGGATTTCACCGGTGCGGGGGTCTTGATCAGTCATGGCGTGTCCTCCAGTCGCTATCGCAGATAGTGTACACAAATTAAGCCAGCGTTGTCTGTAGCTTAAGAATATCCCGCAAGAAGCTGACCGACCCATCGCGGAACCGTTTCGGATGCCCTGCCGACAATGCGCTCATCAAAGCCCGACGGCCCGGGCGTCGGCTCCAGATTGATCTCGACCGTCCGCGCGCCCACCGCCTGCGCCTCGTGGACAAAGGCCGCCGCCGGATAGACCTGACCCGAGGTGCCGATGGCGGCAAAGATCGATGCGCTGGCAAGGTGGTCGTAGATGTCGTCCATGTAATAAGGCATCTCGCCGAACCAGACCACATCGGGCCGGGCGGTGGGCTGGCCGCAGGCGGGGCAGGGCTCGGCGACGGCCATTTCGGGCGGGGCGGGCCAGCGATGATCACACCCGGAACACAGGGCTCCCGCCAATGTGCCATGCATGTGGATGACACCCGTCGCACCGCCCGCTTCATGCAGGCTGTCGACATTCTGGGTCACGATCACGACCTCTGCGGGCCAGCCCTGCTGCAACCGCGCCAGCGCCATGTGGGCCGCATTGGGCTGCACAGCGGCGGCCTGAACGCGGCGCGCATTGTAAAACCCCTGCACCAAGGCGGGATCGCGGGCAAAACCTTCGGGCGTGGCCACATCCTCGATCCGGTGCTGCGCCCACAGCCCGCCTTCGTCGCGGAAGGTGCTCAGCCCGCTTTCAGCCGAAATCCCGGCCCCGGTCAGAATGACGATCTTTTCCATATCCCCTCCGCGCGTTACACCTTGGCCATGACACACCGTATCCTCTTTGTCTGCCTGGGCAATATCTGCCGCTCTCCCGCGGCCGAGGGCGTCTTTCGCGCCCGCGCACCGCATCATGCAACCGACAGTGCCGGTACCATGGGCTGGCACACGGGCAATCCGCCCTATGGCCCGATGCAGAAGGCCGCAAACCGCAGAGGCATCGACCTCGGCGACCTGCGCGCGCGCCAGTTCACCGTCGCGGATTTCAACCGGTTCGACCTGATCATCGGCATGGATGCCCAAAACATCGCTGATATCGAAGACCTGCGCCCACCGGGCAACGGCACACCGGTTCGCCTGTTAACGGATTTCGCCCCTCAGACCGGTGCCGATCACGTACCCGATCCGTATTACACGCGGGATTTCGACGGTGCTCTGGACCTGATCGAAGCAGCGGTTGACGGGCTTGCCGCCCATCTGGACACCTAGCCGCCGGTCACCCGCAACTGGCCGCTCAGCCAGGGCAGCTTGGCAACCGCCGGGTCCACGATCTGGTTCTGCATCAGACGCCGGGTCATGCCCGCAACCTCCTGCGGGACCTGATCGGACCACTCGGTGCGCGCCAGCAGCGATATGTTGCGCGAGAACTCTCCGAACGGGGCAGGGTGCGCCTCCAGCCCCTCATGGAACCGCGCCGCGCGCATGAAGCCCAGCGGCGTGGTGATCGCCCAGCCCAGACCCCGCGCCACCATGGCCATCAGCGCCATGTGCGAGCCGATCTCGAACCGTTCCTCGAACACCTGCGACCGGCGCGCCAGATGCGCCTCGATCTGGCGGCTGATCAGCTGCTCGCGGGCATAGCGCAGAAACGGCAGCCGCTCCTGCACGGCCTCGACGCCCCCCGATCCCTGTGGGGCCACCAGAATGAACGGATCGTGGACCAGCGGGTATTCGACCACCCCCTCCAGCACTTCGCCGCTATGGGCGGTGACCGCCATATGCAGGCGCTGCTCGGCCAGGGCTTCGAAGAGATCAAGGCTCGACAGGGTGATCAGCTTGAATTTCGACCGGGTCAGGCTGTCGGCCAGCAAGGTGGCCAGCCGCGGCGTCAGATCATTGTCGAAATCATCGATCAGCCCGATCGACAGCGTGGTCAGATGCCCCAGATCCATGACCGACAGCTCGCTCTGGGCCATGTGCAGCTCGGACAGAACCGCCTCGGCCCGCGCAAGGAAACTGCGCCCCGCCTGCGTCAGCCGCATCGGCCGCCGCCCGTGATCGACCAATTCGGTCCCCAGCGCGTTTTCCAGATTGCGCAATTGCTGCGAAACGGATGGCTGGCTGAGCCCCGTGATCTCGGCAGCCTGCGCCACCGATCCCGTCCGCGCCAATGCCTCGAACACTTCAAGGCCCCGCAGGGTCAGCCCTTTCATTACCATGCAATACACCTTTCGCTGCGCCTTTCTGGGACGCAGCGTGGATCAGGTCAAGCATTCTGAACGGGTTAGCTGCAGATCGCCTGCGCCATCTGGCCAAAGTTCTGGTACCGATCCCACAGCGCATCATCGCGCGCGGTTTTCGACATCTTCAACACCTGCGCCTGATGGGGGTCCTTGAACCATTTCGCCACGGTTTTCTGATCGCTGCGCGTCAACGCCTGATCCGCCACGCGCTGAATGCAGCTGCACCGGTCCCGCGTCGCCGCCGAGCGGTCCGACGCCATGCACGCCTGCCTGATCTGCGCCGCATCCGCGACCTGAGCCACCGCCGTCAGCGATGCCGCACAAAATGCGATAATGAGGAACTGTTTCATACTCGAGCCTCGTTTTTGCCTGCCCGGACGGGTCTTGCGCCCCTCTCGGTCTGCGGCGGAGTATGAATCAAACGGGCCCGCGGATCAATTGTTTTGACAGGCAAATCAAACGGTGTTGATTTGACGAGGACAAAAGCCGCGCATCGGGAAATGCCGGAAGCGAATTTGAGCGGCGAATACAAGGGGTAGGGCAGTGATTTCGATAAAAAAGCTGATTCTGTCAGCCGCAGTTTGGTTTTATCCAATGGTGGCTTTGTCGGAAGTGCCCTCTTTGCAAGGTCAAGACGCGCCGGAATTCAGAGAAGCGGTTCTAGCTTGGTTGGGTGGCGAAGATCTGGCTGCATTGCAAAGCCTTTCTGCTCAGGCCCAAAATGGAAACGCTGCAGCTCAAATATTGCTGGCGAACATCGCAAGTCGAAGTAGTTTTCATGCGCATGTGACGTCCGAAATGGATCGCAAGGATCGCATAGCTCTACTGCGAAAACCTGGTGGTCTGTCGGGCAAATCATGGCTAACGGAAGTGCAAAACTCCGAGCCTCTGGCCCTTGCCCTGCTACAAGTTGCCAAATTCGAGAATAAAGCTCCTGCGATTGCAGTGTTGGTCGAACTTGGTGAACCAATTACCGCGATGCTTGCAGCGCAATCTATGCTCTACGATGGTGAAGGGGCTGATTTGGTTGAGGTTTTGCAAGGCCTCGACCACAAACTACCCCAAGACGCCAGTGTCTTTTTGTTCTGGGCATTGTACCTGCAGAAACATAATTCGGAGGGTTCCAATCTGGGAGGTTCGGCATCGCTCGCTTGGCTGAATACTGGAGATGATCGCTTCTTATCTTCCGAACTAGCTTGGGGCCTATTTACTCCAAGAGAATTGATTAGTGACGCCGGCATCAGGGAAAAAGCAACGAAACTTAGCTCAGAGATAGTGGCCTGGACCCCCATTCGTAACTTTTGTAGCATTTACTGTGCGGATGAGGTCGCCGATTGTACGGTAACTGCTGCTGCGTTGCTCGCCTCACCTTATTCTCCAAGAAGCCCGCTACAGAGCTTGATCGCCAATGAAGACTATTGGTCGAGTGATCGCATTGAAGGCGACGTTGCGCGTTCAATTCTTGACATCCGGGATGTGGAGTTTGCTTCAGAGTATACGTACAATCAGTGCTTTACATCCAACATGCAGGCCCTTCAGCGAGCGCATTGGCCTTGAAACGGTGTTTCGCCGCAATGCAAGTTTATCTCCTGCATCAAGTTTGGTGCTAAGTACATTCCTTGAAGCGATTTGTATGCGATTGGCAATGAAGTTGTATTGGTCGCGGCAGATCATCTTGAACCATTGACCACAGCCCATTTCCGACGCATATCCCCACTCCATGACAGACCTCGCTCATATCCGCAATTTCTCCATCGTCGCGCATATCGACCATGGCAAATCCACCCTTGCTGACCGGCTCATCCAAGAGACCGGGACAGTGCAGGATCGTGACATGAAGGAACAGCTGCTCGACAGCATGGATATCGAGCGCGAGCGTGGCATTACCATCAAGGCCAACACGGTTCGCATCGACTATACCGCCGAAAATGGCGAGACATATGTGCTGAACCTGATCGACACCCCCGGCCACGTGGATTTCGCCTATGAGGTCAGCCGGTCGATGCGCGCCGTCGAAGGCTCGCTGCTGGTCGTGGACAGCACCCAGGGGGTCGAGGCGCAGACGCTGGCGAACGTGTATCAGGCCATCGACGCCGATCATGAGATCGTGCCGGTCCTCAACAAGATCGACTTGCCCGCGTCCGATTGTGACCGCGTGGCCGAACAGATCGAGGACGTGATCGGCATCGACGCAAGCGACGCCATCCGGGTCAGCGCCAAGACCGGGCAGGGCATCCACGAAACGCTGGAAGCGATCGTGCACAAACTGCCCGCGCCGCAGGGTACTCTGGACGCGCCGCTCAAGGCGATGCTGGTGGATTCGTGGTACGACGCCTATCTGGGCGTCATCGTTCTGGTCCGCATCATGGACGGCACGCTGAAAAAGGGGATGCGGGTCAAGTTCATGTCGAACGGCACCTTGCACCATGTCGACCGCGTCGGCGTCTTCCGCCCGCAAATGCAGATGATCGACAGCCTCGGCCCGGGTGAGATCGGGTTTCTGACCGCCTCGATCAAGCAGGTCCGCGACACCCGCGTCGGCGACACCATCACCAATGACCGCAACGGCACCGAAGTTGCACTGCCGGGCTTCAAACCCGCGCAGCCGGTGGTGTTCTGCGGCCTCTTCCCGGTGGATTCCGCCGAATTCGAAGACCTGCGCGACGCGATCGAAAAGCTGGCGCTGAACGACGCCTCATTCTCGTATGAAATGGAAACCTCGGCCGCGCTTGGCTTTGGCTTCCGCTGCGGCTTCCTTGGCCTGCTGCACCTCGAGGTCATCCGCGACCGGATCGAGCGTGAATACGATATCGACCTCATCACCACCGCGCCCAGCGTGATCTATCACGTCTACATGAAAGACGGCGCGATGATCGAGCTGCACAACCCCGCCGACATGCCCGACCTGTCCAAGGTCGACCACCTTGAGGAACCGCGCATCAAGGCGACCATTCTGGTGCCCGACGAATATCTCGGCGACGTGCTGAAACTCTGCCAGGACCGCCGCGGCATCCAGATGGACCTGACCTATGCGGGCCAGCGCGCCATGG
Organism: Ruegeria sp. O5; assembly: GCF_056535105.1. NCBI lineage: Bacteria > Pseudomonadati > Pseudomonadota > Alphaproteobacteria > Rhodobacterales > Roseobacteraceae > Ruegeria > Ruegeria sp. O5. Next base: position 24,552 of record NZ_JBQERN010000019.1, read on the forward strand.
TCGTCTATGACCTGCCCCTGAACGAGGTCGTCTTTGACTTCTACGACCGCCTGAAATCGGTGACCAAGGGCTATGCCAGCTTCGACTACCAGATGACCGGCTACCGTCAAGACGCGCTGGTCAAGATGTCGATCCTTGTGAATGACGAACCGGTCGATGCGCTGTCGACCATGGTTCACCGCGACCGGGCCGAGATGCGGGGCCGCGCGATGTGCGAAAAGCTCAAGGACCTGATCCCGCGCCACATGTTCAAAATCCCGATCCAGGCCGCCATCGGAGGCAAGGTCATCGCCCGCGAGACCCTGTCCGCCCTGCGCAAGGACGTGACCGCGAAGTGTTATGGCGGGGATGCAACACGTAAGCGGAAATTGTTGGATAAACAAAAAGCTGGCAAAAAGAAGATGCGTCAGTTCGGCAAGGTTGATATTCCTCAGGAGGCGTTTATTTCAGCGCTGAAGATGGATAGCTAGAGTCCGTTGCGATGACCTTACTTAAAATCGCAGCAGTATTAGTTCCGTTTGTCAGTTTGTTTACAGTGCACATTCTTGGTTTTACGGCCAATTCAGATTTTGCACTTCTCGGATTGCTAACGACAGGTATGTTGTCTGGTTTGATGTGGGCATTCTTTGCAAGCATTGTGTTTTCAGTTCTTATGGCAAGGTTGGTTGTCTACTTAGGGAGAGGTTACTTTCTCAGAATACTGGCCATAGTGGTGCTGAAACTGGGTTTTTTGGAGCAATTTCGAAGAAACTTGCGAGTGCTGACGGTCATCTTGGTTCGCAAGCCAGTCAGTAATATCGTGTTGGTTTCCGTGGTTTCAATCGTGATCTTTAATATGATCTATCTTGGAACAGGATTCTTTCTTGCTTTGTTCGTTTGTATAATTCCGATCGGGGTAATGGCATTTTATGCTAGTTCAGAAGAAGGTTTATTGATTGCTTCGAGCTTCCTGAGAGGCAAAGACAGGTCCCGGCTCTACTTTCATTTTAAGGGGTTTTTTCCTCGCGAAACACCGTCAGAAAAAAGCGTTGCGCGATTGCTCGAAAAAAAACTGATCGGAAGTGCTACTCGTATCGTCTTTCTCGTATTGCTTGTGTGTACACATTCTTCGTATTTGTTTGGGAAGATGCGAGAAACTCACTTGAGATCTGAAAACTATTACAGTTGGGCAGGTGTCTCGGAGCTTTCGTATATTGCGGGTGATGGGCAAAACCTAGTTTTCTGGTCCGAGAAAACGAAGGAATATATTGTTGTTAGTGCAGAATCGTCAAAAGAGCTACGTATCAGTATTCCTTCCGAAACTGAGTAAATACCTACCTGAAGAACTAAGTTCTAAAAAAACGGTGTGAGTTAACTCAATTGTAACCTCCCGCCCGGCAGCACCGCCGGGCCGCGCCGACCCGTCCCCATGGGGCGGCGCGTTTGCGCCTCCCCTCGGGTCGGTCGCGTCCCTCTGTTCTGGTGATCAGCCGTCTGGCCAAGACTGGGTTGCCGAGTTAGGTTCTCAAGATGAATTTTTCTTATCGAAATGTGCTGGAGCGCAGACTTATCGTAACCATAGCACTGACATTCCTTTCGTTCTTCGTTGTTGGAAGTTTTTTGAACTCATACCATGTCGCGCGGTCTGATTGGGGTTTTAACCCCGTATGGTTGGCTGAGGCAGGTTTGGGTGTATGGATGATTTACACTGTCTTTCAGATGGGTGCCTATTTAATCAGGACGTTTCGATAGGGTCGTAGGGCGGGCTTCAGCCCGCCAATCCACAACTCCCCCATTTCCCCGACCCCAAACCACCGCGCATGGATTGGCTGTGTCCGGTGGCGGGCTGAAGCCCGCCCTACGGGGTGGGGTTGGTTGGGCGGTTGTATCTGCGCTTGCGTCCTTGGGATTCTGGCCGTTCGCGGCCCTCGGGTCTGCGGGTCAACCGTCTGACCCACACCTCACCCGCGCGGGATCAAATGCAACCATTGCATCGGGAAACCGCGGCCTTCGGACAGGATCGGCCATTTGAAATCATCCCCCAACCGGATGATTTCATCCATCTCGGACGTGTCGCGCACGCTTCCGTCCACATAGGTGACATCAAAATACCCGGCGCAGAACGCTTCGATCGCTTTCAGTTTCGCATCGCCATCCTCCACCATCTGGGGGTGCAGTTCGATCAGAAACTCCGATCTGCGGAAATGCGACAGAAAATCTTCGGTCAACAGGCGGAATTCGACGCCCTCGATATCGATCAGAAAGAAGATGTCCGCCGGGTCGGGGGCCACGCTTGCGATATTTTCAACCGTGTCCGTCAGCGCATCCCCAAACACCGTCACGCGGTCGCCCACGCCGTTATGTTCCGCCGTTTCCCGGATGACATCCCGGCCTTTTGCCGAAACCTCAAAGCACACGCTTTTTTCGAACTGCCCGGCGGCCACCAGCCCGACGCCCCAAAAGCCGTCCGCCGCCCCGATATCCACCAGCACCGGCTTGTCCGAGTTGCTCAGCACCTTCAGGTTCTGCTGCTCATACAGGCCAAAGATTTTCGTGGCCGTATCCGAATGCCCGCCCCAGAATGCGTTTTCGACAAAGCGAAACCCCTTCATCGGCCCGCACAGCACCTGTCCGCGGCTTTGTTCCAGCACGAACAGCGAAAACTCGTTGCGGAACCTGCGCACAATGCTCTTGAACTCTCGATGTTGTCGCTTTGGAAATCGCATGTTCTGTCTGGGGCTTTTCAAGTTGGATCGGACGCCCCTGGATGAGGGCAGTTATTTGAAATCCCTGTTTAAGTTGTGGCGCGCGGTGTTGGAAGGAAAAACGCAATGCGCGATACCGGGCAGGGTGGGGTTTTCTTCTTGCCCACCTTTCCCGCGCATAAACCCTTGATGAAGTTTCCTTCAGACAAGTTGCAACCGCCGCGCGCGCATCCAATCTCAGTCACAGGCCAGCACGGCCCGCACCCCAAAGAAGGGTGCCGATCATCAGATCAGAGAATTCCGTAGCCTGCGCACCGGGACTGTTTTCGACCCCGTTCCGGCCCGTGAGGTGAACCGAAGCGTTTCCGGCCCGGTCGGGTTGTTAAGGGGTATGAGCCGCCATTGCTCACGGATTGCGGCGGAGGGGGTGTTGGTACCACCGCCGGGCCGGAACGCTTCTCAGAAACGGAACCAGCGTCTCCATCGTGCGGAGGCAGGCCGGGCGGCCAGTTCACCGCCTGCGACAGGATCCAGACCGCCCCGCGCAAGAATGCGGCGTTCCTCGGCGCGGGTCATCTGGATCTCGCGGACCTTCAGCGCGGCCTCGCGTGCGGTGACATAGCGGCCGTCCGGTCCCGGTTCCATACCGGGGATGTTGCGCCCCTTCGACCACATCCCCCGCAGCCCCGACAGCGGGTGTTTCCATCCGATCTCCTCATCATCCTGCAACTGCCAGATCCGGTTGGCCTCGGTCATCGAGACCAGCGCGGCCAGCGGCTTGCCGTGCCGGGTCAGGATGATCACTTCACGCGGGTCCTGGGCGCGGGTGATCAGCGGCCCCAGATGGGCGCGGGCATAGGAAATGGTGCAGCGCATCGGCGAATCTCCGTCTGTACGATTCGTAATATTGGGGGTCCGAGCGTTGTACAAATCGCACAATATTGGCCTAACGGGCCGCGCGGAGCGTTTCGCACCCGCAGCATCGCCCGGATTTCGGGGATGAGGGTTATGTCCGGATTTTTCCGCCCTCAACCCTTCGCGGGATGGGCATTTCTCAGGTTATCCACAAAATTCTCCCGCCGGATATCAACATCTTATCCCCGTCTAATTTTCATGCTGCAGTGCTATTTTCTTGTCCGATGCAGGGCGTGGTGCAACAGTCATCTCACCGCACAGGGTCTTCGGAGCCGGGGCGGAACGCAAAGGCCAAGGGGGTCTGGGCAGAGGAAGGTGGATCTTAGGATTTGCGTTTAACTGCAAAGGCTTACCGGTGGGTGATCAGCCAGATATGGGTCTCAGACCCAAGTCGGGTGACCATCTTCTCAGACGGCCAATGCATGCCGCGATGGACCTTAGGGGACAAAGCGGCGGCTACAGTCTCTCAGGGGGCTGGGGCGACTGGATCGGAGTGCTCCTCGGGGTGCGTCGACCCGGTAAGGCGTCAGGGCGTATCCGTAAGGGTACATGCAAAGACCGCGTCTGCGCACCTGACGCCTTTTCTTATGCCGAAATTCGGTTTCATACAGGCTACCACTCACCCCTGCCGAACGGGAACGGGGCTCTTCTGCGTGCGCGAAAGAGCCCCGATTTAGTGTCAGATATGCAATGCCGCGTCTATGCACCTGTAGGGCTAGACTACTGCGTGTGGGCGCAATCTTCAACCATATATTGCGTTAATGTCCGGCTCGCCCGCAAGATAAGCGCGCTTACAGGCTTTCCTGCACGTCCGAAGCTGCGTTCTGGATTGCATCCCCGGCCTTTTCGATATCTTTGCCCGCGCCTTTGGCGGTTTCGCAGGCGGTCAGTGCAAACAGGCTCAGGCCAATCAGAATTACGCGGATCATGTGTGTCTCCTCAGTGCTCGATACGGATTCGGTAGCACCTTTCTCGACACCAAGCCAGAGCTAGCCTTTGTCCTCACCGCAGAACAGCTCGTACACCACTTCAAGCATCCGGCGCGGGCGGTCATCGGCCAACCGGTAGAAGATGGTTTTGCCCTCTCTGCGCGGTATCACAAGCCCCTCCAGACGCAGGCGGGAAAGCTGTTGCGAAACAGCGGCTTGTCTGGCGGACAACAGCTCTTCCAACTCGGTAACAGATTTCTCACCGGACACCAGGTGACACAGGATCATCAGTCGGCCTTCGTGACTGATTGCCTTGAGGAAGTTGGACGCGCGTGTCGCATTATCGACCATACGATCCAGGTCGTGTTGCGACATGTCCTGAGACAGCTGTGGAAGTGCCATCGAATGTGTTCCTTGTGAACCCGTTGACCGGGCGTAGTTTCCGTAACGTAAAGCTCGTCGCCTGCGAGCCACTTCAGTACATGTTTCGATCAATTATTGCTATATGTATGAATCAAAAAACCGTGATGAAAAAAGGGGAACCCGCAGCCGTTTTCCCCGCAGCCCCTTTAGCGGGGCGCAATCATGGATAGGGTGCTGCTGCGGGACAGCGGCAGGTGTGACAATCTTATTGACGGCGATCCACATTCATTCCGCGTTCTCACCGACACCCCCTTGCAGCCCCCCGGAGCCAACACTAAGACTCAGGTAACACTTGTTGGGATAATGTCCCGATCCACAGCAAAACAGGCAGGTTACGAATGTTCGATCCCGTAGATACCTACATGAATACGCTTGTTCCCATGGTCGTTGAACAGACCAGCCGGGGCGAGCGCGCGTATGATATTTTCTCCCGCCTGCTGAAAGAGCGGATCATCTTCATCAACGGCCCGATTCACGATGGCATGAGCCATCTGATTGTGGCGCAGCTGCTGCACCTTGAGGCGGAAAACCCCAACAAGGAAATCTCGATCTACATCAACTCGCCCGGTGGCGTGGTGACCAGCGGTTTGTCGATTTACGATACAATGCAGTATATCAAGCCGAAATGTTCCACATTGGTGATCGGTCAGGCGGCCTCGATGGGATCGGTTCTGCTGGCCGGTGGTGAGAAAGGAATGCGCTTTTCGCTGCCCAACAGCCGGATCATGGTGCACCAGCCCAGCGGCGGATATCAGGGTCAGGCCAGCGATATCATGATCCACGCGGCCGAGACGCAAAAGCTCAAGGATCGCCTTTATGACATCTATGTGCGTCATACCGGGCAGACAAAAAAGGCAGTTGAAAAAGCGCTGGACCGTGACAATTTCATGAGTCCGGAAGAGGCCAAGGAATGGGGCCACATCGACGAGATCGTGGAAAATCGCGCAAAAATGGACGCGGATGAGGTCTGAGTTTCGGAGCCTGCACCACCGGTGCAGGAACCATTTTGAGATTGTAGCGGCCAAAGCGCTGGCCTAAGCTGCACGAACAGGCGAAAACGCATCCCCGCCGGGGGTGCTGGGATGAGGCCCGAAAGGTAGATCATGGCGACGAATTCAGGCGGTGACGGGAAAAACACGCTCTACTGCAGCTTCTGCGGCAAAAGCCAGCATGAGGTGCGCAAGCTGATCGCAGGCCCGACCGTTTTCATCTGTGATGAATGTGTCGAACTTTGCATGGACATCATCCGCGAAGAGACAAAGGCCAGCGGGCTGAAGTCTTCGGACGGCGTTCCGACGCCCAAGGATATCTGCGAGGTGCTGGACGATTATGTGATCGGTCAAGCCACCGCAAAACGCGTCCTGTCGGTCGCGGTCCACAACCACTACAAACGTCTGAACCACGCCCAGAAAGCGGGCAATGATATCGAACTGGCGAAATCCAATATTCTGCTGATCGGCCCCACCGGCTGTGGCAAGACATTGCTTGCGCAAACGCTGGCCCGGATACTGGATGTTCCCTTTACCATGGCCGATGCCACAACGCTGACCGAAGCCGGCTACGTGGGTGAGGATGTTGAGAACATCATTCTCAAGCTGTTGCAGGCCAGCGAATACAATGTCGAACGCGCGCAGCGCGGCATCGTCTATATCGACGAGGTCGACAAGATCACCCGCAAATCCGAGAACCCGTCGATCACGCGCGACGTGTCCGGTGAAGGCGTACAGCAGGCGCTGCTGAAACTGATGGAAGGCACCGTGGCCAGCGTTCCGCCGCAGGGCGGCCGCAAACACCCGCAGCAGGAATTCCTGCAAGTGGATACCACGAACATCCTGTTCATCTGTGGCGGCGCTTTTGCGGGTCTGGACCGGATCATTGCACAACGCGGCAAGGGCTCGGCCATGGGTTTTGGCGCCGATGTGCGTGACAATGACGAGCGCGGCGTGGGCGAGATCTTCAAGGATCTGGAACCTGAAGATCTGCTGAAATTCGGCCTGATCCCGGAATTCGTGGGCCGTTTGCCGGTTCTGGCAACGCTGGAGGATCTGGACGAGGAAGCACTGGTCACCATCCTGACCAAGCCGAAGAACGCCCTGGTCAAGCAATACCAGCGCCTGTTCGAGCTGGAAGATGTTGAGCTGGGCTTCACCGATGACGCGCTGAAGGCGATTGCCAAGAAAGCCATCGAGCGCAAAACCGGTGCGCGCGGCCTGCGGTCAATTCTCGAGGATATCCTGCTGGACACCATGTTCGAACTGCCGGGCATGAAAAATGTCAGCGAGGTTGTGGTGAACGAAGAGGCGGTGATGTCCGACGCGCAGCCGCTGTTCATCTATGCCGATGCGGCCAAGGAATCGGCCTCGGCTGGTTGAGGCCGGTCATTTCGCGGCGGCGGGACTTCAGTTGAACAGGTTCAGGGGGCTCTGCCCCCGCTGCCCTTCGGGCATCTCCCCCGGGATATTTATAGCCAGATGAAGCTGGGGATCCGTCGCTCGCTCGCGAAGGCATGCGCGGTCAGGCGGCGGGAGCTTAAGCAAGTTTTCGAACAACAAAGGTGACGGGTTATGACAGTGAAGCGCATTTCTTCGGGCGGTGAGTTTGAGGCGAAAGTCGGCTATTGCCGTGCAGTGGTTGCGGGCGGCTGGGTTCATGTCGCCGGGACCGTCGGGCAGGGCGAGGGCGTGGTGGCGCAATGCCGGTCTGCGCTGGATGTCATCGGCAAGGCACTGGCTGAGGCGGGCGCGGGTTTTGAAGATGTGGTTCGGGTCACCTACATGTTGCCGGACCGCAATGAGTTCGCGCAGTGCTGGCCGGTTCTGGCCGAGACGTTTGGCGCCAATCCACCGGCTGCGACGATGATCGAATGCGGTTTGATTGATCCGAAGTACCGGATCGAGATCGAAGTGACCGCCATCCTGCGGCAGTAACACTGGAAGCCCAAGGGGCACTGGACCTTGGCGAGCCTTTGGTCCATACCTTCTCTCGACCGAAATGCCGGAGGCAGCCGATGGGAATCCTGAACAGTCTTTTACGAGCCGTGACCTGGTGGAACGGGTCAACACTGAACACGCAGCTTTATACGGCGCGCAAGGGTGTGAAAGTGGGCGAAGACAATGAAGGCAATGTGTTTTATCGCACCGCCGACGACAGCAGGCGCTGGGTGATTTTCAATGGCGAGGCCGAAGCCAGCCGGGTTGACCCCGAATGGCACGGCTGGTTGCACCGCACCTGGGACGAACCCCCGACCGACAAACCGCTGCCGCACAAAGCCTGGGAAAAACCGCATCAGGAGAACCTGACAGGTACGGCGCTGGCCTATGCGCCTGCCGGGTCGCTGCGGCGGGCCAAGCCGGTTGAGCGCAGGGATTACGAGGCCTGGAGCCCGGAATAAACGAGGCGAAGATGTCGACCCATAACTGGACCGAAGTTCTTGTCGGAGGCGTCGTTTTGGCCGGTGCCATTGCGTTTGGCGTCTATGCCAGCCAATCAACCGGCCTGTCGCAAGGTGCTGCGGGCTATGAGTTGGGCGCCTCGTTCCGGTCGCTGGAAGGGGTTGGCGTCGGCACGGATGTCCGTCTTGCCGGTGTGAAAATCGGCACCGTTACCGGGGTCAAGCTGAACCCGGACACCTATCGTGCCGACACGACATTCTCTGTTGCCGAAGGCGTTCTTGTACCCGATGACAGCGCCATCGTGATCTCGTCCGAAGGGCTGTTGGGTGGAAACTTTGTCGAAGTCATGCCTGGCGGTTCGCCCTTCTTTTTTGAACCCGGAGACGAGATTCAGGATACCCAGGGTGCGGTCAGCCTGATCTCGCTGCTGGTCAAGTTCGTAGCCGGAGATGGCGGCGAATGATGCGCGCCGCCCTGATTGCCCTGTTGCTGGCTGGAACCGGCGCCGCCGCGCAGCAGAAAGTCAACTCTGGCCCCGGCGCCATGCTGCGCGGGCTCGACAAAGTCAGTGGCCAGACGGTTGATATCGAATTGCAGACAGGTCAGACCGAAGCTGTGTTCGGGCTGGATGTGGCGCTGGGGGATTGCCGGTATCCGGTGGATAACCCGACAGGCGATGCCTTCGCCTATCTGACCATTTGGGAAACGGGCAAAGCGGATCAGCTGTTTGACGGTTGGATGATTGCGACCTCTCCGGCGCTGAATGCGCTGGATCACGCGCGGTATGACGTTTGGGTCATCCGTTGTATCACGCCTTCTGCGGACTGAGTGATCGGCGTAGCAAAATAGGCGCTCTGGTTCAGGGCTTCTTCCAGTTCTTTCTTGTAAGCGCCACGCGGGATTTCGATCGCCCCAAGGGATGCCAGATGCGCGGTCAGGAACTGCGTGTCAAACAGGTGAAAGCCGGTTTGCCGCAACCGGTCCACAAGATAGGCGAGCGCGATTTTGGAGGCATCCGTGCGGCGCGAAAACATGCTTTCGCCAAAGAACGCGGCCCCCAGCGTCACACCATATACGCCGCCCACCAGCGCCGCTCCGTCCCAGACTTCCAGTGAATGCGCATGACCGGATTGGTGCAACTGGCGATAAAGGGCGTGCAGTTCCGCGTTGATCCAGGTGTCGGACCGGTCAGCGCACCCATCAACAACGCCGGAGAAATCCCGATTGATTGAAATCTCGAACCCGCAGTTCCGGATGCGGCGCGCAAGGCTGCGCGAAATGTGGAACCCGTCCAGCGGAAATATCCCGCGAAACTTGGGATCAACCCAGAACAGTTCAGGATCGTCGCGGTGTTCGGCCATCGGGAAAATACCGATGGAATACCCGTGCAGCAGCAGTTCTGGGGTCAGGCTCATGCCGGTGATAGGGCGACCAGAGGGCGCGGGCCCTCTGGCACTTGGCCCTTATTTTTCCATGTTCTCCGCAAGCCAGCGCTCCAGCCAGTGGATGTTGTACTCGCCGCTGTGCAGATCGGGCTCCTGCAACAGGGCGTGGAACAGGGGCACGGTGGTGTCGATACCGTCGACGATCAACTCTCCCAGCGCGCGTTGAAGACGCGCCAGCGCCTCGGCCCGGTCGCGGCCCTGCACGATCAGCTTGCCAATCAGCGAGTCGTAATAGGGCGGGATCGAATAGCCGTCATAAAGCGCCGAATCCATCCGCACGCCCAGACCGCCCGGCGCGTGATAGGCCGTGATCTTGCCGGGGCAGGGCGAAAAATTCGGCAGCTTTTCCGCGTTGATCCGAACCTCGATGGCGTGACCGTTGATCTTCAGATCGTCCTGACCGAATGACATCGGTTCACCCGCTGCGACCAAAATTTGTTCGCGCACCAGATCGACGCCAAAGATCCCTTCGGTGACCGGGTGTTCCACCTGCAGGCGAGTGTTCATCTCGATGAAATAGAACTCGCCCTTTTCATACAGGAACTCGATGGTGCCAGCGCCGATATAGTTGATCTTGGCCACTGCGTCGGCGCAGATCTTGCCGATCCGGGCGCGCTCTTCGGCGGTGATGCAGGGGCCGGGGGCCTCTTCAAAGACCTTCTGGTGACGGCGCTGCAACGAACAATCGCGCTCGCCCAGATGCACCGCATTGCCCTTGCCGTCGCCAAAGACCTGAATCTCGATATGGCGCGGCGTGGTCAGATATTTCTCGATATAGACCTCGTCATTGCCAAAGGCGGCCTTGCCTTCGGCGCGCGCAGTCATGAAGGCGCTTTCCATCTCTTTCGCGTTCATCGCGACTTTCATGCCGCGCCCACCGCCACCAGCCGTGGCTTTGATGATGACAGGATAGCCGAATTCCTCACCGATGCGCTTGGCGTCGGCCAGCGTGGGAACGCCACCGTCCGAACCGGGAACGCAAGGCACACCCAGCGCCTTCATCGTGTCCTTGGCGGTGATCTTGTCGCCCATGACGCGGATATGTTCCGCGGTGGGGCCGATGAACGTGATGCCGTGATCTTCGACGATCTGCACGAACTCGGCGTTTTCGGACAAAAAGCCATAGCCGGGATGGATCGCCTGCGCGCCAGTGATCTCACAGGCCGAAATGATCGCGGGCACCGACAGATAGCTTTGCGGGCTGGGCGGGGGGCCGATGCAGACCGATTCGTCCGCCATGCGCACATGCATCGCGTCGCTGTCGGCGGTGGAGTGGACGGCAACCGTCTTTATCCCCATCTCGCGCGCGGCGCGGATGACGCGCAGGGCGATCTCGCCTCGGTTGGCAATCAGGATCTTGTCGAACATGGGCCCGCCTTACTCGATGATGACCAGAGGAGTGCCGAACTCAACAGCGTCGCCATCGCCCACCAGCACGCGCTTGACGGTGCCCGATTTGGGGGCGTGGATGTGGTTCATGGTCTTCATCGCTTCGACGATCAGCAGCGTGTCGCCTTCAGACACTGTCGCGCCGACGGAAATGAACGCGGGCGCGCCGGGTTCCGGCTGCATATAGACCGTGCCCACCATGGGCGAGGTGACAGCGCCCGGATGGCTGGCCGGATCTTCGGCAGCAGCAGGGGCCGCCGCGGGGGCCGCAGCCGGTGCCGCAGCAGGGGCGGGCGCTGCCGCAGGAACAGCCATCTGAACCGGAGCGGCCACGGTCTGTGTCATACGGCTGACGCGCACGTTCAGGCTGTCTTCTTCGCCATATTCGCGTTTGACCTGCAACTCGGTCAGATCGTTTTCGCGCAGCAACTCGGCCAGAGCCTTGATGAATGCCACATCCGCTTCGTGTTTGGTGTCTGTCATGAGTGTCCTCGACGGTTCCCCTTTGGCCCGTCTGTTTCTTGCGGGCTCTGATCAAATTACGCAGGGTTATAGGCTAAGCGGCGGTGCATGAAAAGCGCCGACTCGCACCATCTGGCATGCGTTTCACGCGTAATTTAAGGGGTCGAACGCGTCACAGGGGCATCCCCGATAATTTGGCGACCAGTTCAGACAGCTTTCGTGCGCCGAATTTTTCAAGCAAACGGGCGCGGTAAGCCTCGATTGTGCGGTAACTCAGGCCCAGCTCTGCTCCGATTTCCTTGGCCGACAGGCCGCGGCAGGACAGGATGGCCACTTCGCGTTCACGGATGGTCAGCTCAACCAGCGGTCGTTCCTCGGATATGTCGGAAAAGCTCCAGATACCGTGGCGGAACGGGTCGTCGGGCGTCAGCGACCGGCCCCGGGCGCGGCACCAGAACAGATCCCCGCTACGGCGGCGCATGACGCGCTCATCCGTGTAATATCCGGTGCCGCGCATCACTTGCAGGCTGCGTTCGCCGATCCTCTCCCAATCGGCGACCGAAGGGTAAAGGTGCAACAGCGGCATGTTGCGATAGTCGTTTTCTTCTCCGCCAAACGTGCGGGCAAATTGCAGGTTGCAGCGCCGGATGATCCGGTTTTCCAGCTCAACAAGCCCGATCGGCGCATATTCAAAGGCGGGGTCGCTCATGCCTGTATGGTGCCGGGAAAGCGCGCGGAAATGAAGGGGGGATGCGATGTCTTGCGCCAGATTGACGCCCGAAACAGATGCTGTGGTCTGCGCCAGTTTGTGAAAGTTGTAAATGCCGGTTGAAAAGAAATGATTAACCTGCGGAAACAGATGCTATAATCTGAAAACGAGAGTGAATTTCGACGGGTCTGAATTCAGGGAAAGTAAGCATGCGCGACACGTTGACAGGCAGTCGCATTCGCGAAAGACGGCAGATTGCCGGGCTGCGGCAGGCGGAACTGGCGCGGCAGGCCGGAATATCGGCGTCTTATCTGAACCTGATCGAACACAATCGGCGCAGGATCGGGGGCAAATTGCTGGTCGATATCGCGACGGCGCTGGGCGTTGAACCTTCGGTCCTGACACAGGGGATCGAGGCAACTCTGGTTTCCGCCCTGCGCGAGGCGGCCGAGGATGCGGTCGGGCAGAAGGCCGAGGTTGACGGGCTCGAGGAATTCGCCGGGCGTTTTCCCGGCTGGGCTGGTGTTCTGGCGCAAATGCATCGCCGTGTCGTGTCTTTGGAGCGGAACGTCGAAACCCTGTCCGACCGCCTTACGCACGACCCGCAACTGGCCGCGTCGATGCACGAGGTTCTGTCAACCGCCGCCGCGATACGCTCGACCGCCGCGATCCTTGCGGATACCCAAGATATCGAGGCCGAATGGCGCGAGCGTTTTCACAAGAACCTGCATCAGGATGCCGAACGGCTGGCAGGCAGTTCCAAGGCGCTGGTGACCTTCCTCGACGAAAGCGACTCGGCGGTTGATCCACGTGCCGTTCCCCTGGAAGCGGTCGAAGCTTTCTTTGAAGCCCGCGCCTACACGATTTCCGAACTGGAAGACGGGGGTGATGTGGACGCGGTTGACCTGAGCGGGCTCAATACCTCGGCGGCGCGCACCGTCGCGCGCGAAGTTCTCAGGATCTATCGCGCAGACGCGCAGGCGCTGCCGCTGGAGGCCGTCAAAGCGGTTGTTCAGCAGGGTGATCCGAACCCCATCGAACTGGCGCAGCGGTTCTCGGTTGATTTTGCCACCGTCCTCAGGCGCCTGGCCTTTCTGCCAGATGGCATCCTGTCACAACCGGTCGGCATGGTGCTGTGCGATGCGTCTGGAAGCATCCTGTTTCTCAAGCCGATTCAGGGGTTTACCTTGCCCCGACACGGCGATGTCTGCCCGCTCTGGCCGCTGTTCACGGCCCTCAGCCGTCCGCTGGTGCCTGTGCGCAAGCAGGTCGTCCTGACCGGAAGGTCCTCGGCCGTGTTCGACTGCGTCGCTTATGCCTGGCCGCATGCGGTGTCGGGATACGATCAGGACCCGGCTTATCGCTCGGTCATGGTGGTGCGCCCGGTCAGGGACCCGTCAGACGGGGTGCCGGTCACTCAGGTCGGGCCAAATTGCCGTGTCTGCCCAAACCGCGATTGCAAGTCCCGGCGCGAGCCGTCGATTTTGAGCGAAGGTTTTTGACACGTTCATGACAGACCGCTTAATCTGGCGGGAACCGGTCTCGGGATGGAAGACCGGTTATGGGAGGAACTGAACATATGAGCCGAAAGGTTCTGCTGATTGAGGACGAACCGAACATCGCCGAGGCTATCCGGTTCCTGCTGTCGCGCGAGGGATGGCAGGTCGAAACGCATGGCGACGGAACGGATGCGGTTCAGGTGATCCAGGGGGCGCAGCCCGATCTGGTCATTCTGGATGTCATGCTGCCGGGCAAGAACGGTATGGATATCCTTCGGGAACTCAGAAAAATGGAGGAACTGGCAGGCTTGCCGGTTCTGATGCTGACCGCACGGGGTCAGTCGCGCGACCGGGAAATGGCTGAAAACGCAGGCGTCAGCCGCTTCATGACCAAACCGTTTTCCAATGCCGAAGTTCTGACAGCCGTGCGTGACCTTCACGCGCAGGCGACGCGCTTATGATGTCCGGCGAGGGCAACAAGACCAAACCACCGGGCACACGCCCCTCGCTTTTTCTGGAACGTCAAAGCTATCGCCGTCACAGGTTGACGGATGCCGCCCGGATTTTGCCCTTTCTGGGTGCGGCGCTGCTGGCCCTTCCGTTGCTGTGGCCAGACCCGTCTGGCGGGGATGCGGCGGTGCCCTTGTCTTCGGCGATGTATTACATATTCCTCTGCTGGGGCGCGCTGATCCTGGCCGGGTTTGTCTTTGGGCTGGCCGCCCGTCGCATGGCCGCGCGCGAGGGATCGGACACGGGCGCTGAGTGATGGCCACCATAAACGTTCTGATTCTGGTTTGCCTTGCCTATGTCGTGTTCCTGTTCGCGGTGGCCTTCGCCGCGGATCGCATGGCTGCGGCCGGGCGCGGCAAATGGTTGCGTTCACCCGTGATCTACACGCTGTCCCTGTCGATCTATTGCACCGCCTGGACATTTTATGGCGCGGTGGGCAACGCCGCGCGGTCGGGGCTGGAATTTGTCACCATCTACCTCGGTCCGACGCTGGTGATGGTCGGCTGGTGGTGGGGGCTGCGTAAGCTGGTGCGCGTCGGGCGCAGCCAGCGGGTCACCTCGATCGCCGACCTGCTGTCGTCCCGGTATGGCAAGTCGAACACGTTGGCGGTCTGCGTGACCATTCTGGCGGTGCTGGGCGGCACGCCCTATATCGCGCTGCAACTGCAATCCATTACCCTGTCATTCTCGATCTTTGCCGAGGCTGACCCGTCAGGCCTCTACCGCGAAGGGTCCAGCGTGTTCTGGGTCGCGGCTGGACTGGCCGTGTTTGCCATCCTGTTCGGCACCCGCAATCTGGACGTGAACGAACGTCACCATGGCGTGGTCACGGCCATCGCGGTCGAGGCCGTTGTCAAACTGTTTGCGCTGATCGCCGTGGGCGTTTTCGTGGTGTGGGGGATCGCGGGTGGAATTGGCCCGATGATGGACCGGATCGACGCCTCGGAAATCGGCCAGTGGAACGTCGATGCCGGGCGCTGGACGACGTTCATCTTTCTGTCCGCCGCCGCCTTCATCTGCCTGCCCCGGATGTTTCAGGTGATGGTGGTGGAAAACGATGACGAAGGCCATCTCAGAACCGCTGCCTGGGCTTTCCCGCTCTACCTGCTGTTCATGAGCCTGTTTGTCGTGCCCATCGCCGTGGTCGGACTGGACCTGCTGCCCCAGGGCGCCAACCCCGACCTGTTCGTGCTGACCGTGCCGCTGTCCCAGGGCAATGACTGGCTGGCAATGCTGTCCTTCATCGGCGGGTTTTCCTCGGCTACCTCGATGGTCATCGTTAGTGCGATGGCCCTGTCGACAATGGTGTCGAACCATGTGGTCATGCCCATCTGGCTGAACACGCAGGAAGGCACCGGCTCAGTATCGGGCGATGTGCGCAACATTGTCCTGATGGCACGCCGAGTTTCCATTGCCGCCATCATCGCGCTGGGCTTTTTCTACTACCGGCTGTCCGGGGGCGGTGCGGCGCTGGCCTCGATCGGGTTGATCGCCTTTGCCGGTATCTCGCAGATTCTGCCAGCGTTGGTCGGGGGGCTGTTCTGGCGCAGGGCGACCCGGACCGGGGCGCTGGTCGGGCTGACCGTTGGCTTTGTGCTGTGGATATACACTCTGCTGCTGCCGGGAATGGGCGGCGCGTGGATGCCCGAAACCGTGCTGCAAAACGGCTTGTTCGGCCTTGGCTGGCTGCGCCCTCATGCCCTGTTCGGGATCGAAGGGATCGATCCGATGGTGCATACGGTGATGTGGTCCTTGTCCCTGAACACGCTTGCCTTCTGCGTCGCGTCCCTGCTCAGCTTTCCCAGCCCGTTGGAACGGTTGCAAGGGGCGCAGTTCGTCAACGTCTTTGATCACTCGGTCGCGCCGCGCGGGTGGTCCGGGTCAGTGGCGCAAAGCGAAGACCTGATGATCATGACGCAGCGCATTCTGGGCACCGGCCCCACACAGGAATTCTTTCAGGCCGAGGCGCAAAAACAGGGTGGCCGTTCGCACCTGCCGGAACCGACGCCGGGTTTCCTGAACCGTCTGGAACGCGAGCTCAGCGGCTCGGTCGGCGCGGCCATGGCCCATGCGATGATCGGCCAGATCGTGGGCGGATCGTCGGTTTCGGTCGAGGATCTGCTGGCCGTGGCAGACGAATCCGCGCAGCTGCTGGAATATTCCGGCCAGCTCGAGGAAAAGTCCTCCGAACTCAGCCGAACCGCACGCCAGCTGCGCGAAGCCAACGCGAAGCTCACCCAGATTTCCGAACAGAAGGACAGCTTCCTGAGTCAGGTCAGTCATGAATTGCGCACGCCGATGACCTCGATCCGGGCGTTTTCGGAAATCATGCGCGACACCGATGGCCTCAGCCGCCAGGAGCAGACCCGCTATGCCGCGATCATTCATGACGAAGCCCTGCGCCTGACCCGGCTGCTCGATGATCTGCTGGATCTGAGCGTGCTTGAAAACGGGCAGGTCAGCCTTAATCTCAGCGATGACAGCCTGCGCTCGGTTCTGGACCGCGCCGTGCCCAGCGCTCTGGCCGGGGCGGACCGAAAGATCACCGTCCGCCGGACTCGCACGGCCGAGCGTATTTTCCTGCATACGGATCTGGATCGGTTGGGGCAGGTGTTCATCAACCTGATCTCGAACGCGCAGAAATATTGCGATGCGGACGATCCGGTGCTGGTCATTTCCGCCCATGATGTCGGCGGGCGGGTCATCGTCGACTTCATCGACAATGGCAGCGGCATCCCACCGGGCGCGCGTTCGATGGTGTTTGAAAAGTTTGCCCGCGTGGGCGGCGACAAGGCTGGCGGAGCGGGGCTTGGTCTGGCCATCTGCCGCGAAATCATGCAGCGGCTGGGGGGTGAGATTACCTATCTGCCGGGGCAGGGCGGCGCGGCCTTCCGGATCAGCCTGCCACAGGCCTATCAGCAGGCGGCGCAGTGAAGCGGCCATAAAGAACTTGGTAACGCCCGAGGGTGTAAACCGGTTTCCAGGTTCTGGAACAATTGGTGATCGGGCGTCATGTCACAAGATGTCAATGCCGCGTTGGCGCGCAAACTGTCCGTCGGGCAAAAGGATCTGGGGGATCGCCCGCGCTCGGTTCTGCGGGCGCTGCGCCTTGGGTTCGCACGGGCTGCGGGCGACCGGCTGAACCTGCCGCTGGCGGTTATCGGGGCAAAGCAATCCAACCAGTCGCAGGAGGTGCCGGGGGACGCCGCAGGGCAGGATTGGCTGCTGCTGGTGTTTGACGGCCCTGAAGGGCGCGCCGCAGCCTGTCTCAACCCGAATGTGGTCTCGGCCATAGTTCAGGCCCAGACCATTGGTCAGGTCCTGTCCGGAGATCCCGGCACACGCACGTTCACGGATACCGACGCCGCCATCGTGGCCCCCTTGATCGAAGCCGCGTTGACCGGTTCCGCCGCTTTGTTCGACGCCTCAAGCGATCAGATTTGCCTTGCAGGGCTGGAATTTACCTCGCGCGCCAAGGATTTGCGCACCCTGTCACTGGCGATGACGGAAGAGGCGTACCGCATTTTCGAACTGACCGTCGATCTGGCGAACGGAGAGCAGCAGGGCCGCATCTCGGTCTTTCTGCCAGAACATCCTGCCGTCCCGGACGTGGCCGAAGATGCCGGGGAAAAGGCTGATCTGCGCATGGATCAGTGTTCGGGCGTGATGCGGGCGGAACTGACCGCCGCGCTGTGCCGCATGTCGTTGCCGCTGTCCGACCTATCCGGACTGCGGATCGGGGACATTCTGCCGTTGCGCGGGGCGCGTCTGGACCGGACCGAGGTTCTGACGATTGACCGGACACGCGCCGGTATCGGTCGCCTTGGGCAATGCGGCGGCCTGCGGGCCGTGCGGCTGAATGAAACCGCTGCACTGCCGGCCCTGACCGGCGCTGACGCGCAGGACTTCATCGCCAGCAAAAGTGGAACACCGCCGCAGGATTATCCGGTTGAACCAGCTGAGCATGATGCGTACGCCCAGACCGTCCCGGCCGGGGTGTCAGATCTGACAGATAGCGATCTGATCGTGAACGATTCCGAACGGATGGTCGCTGAAATCACGCAACTGGCGGGGTTGGCACCCCCGGAGTCCACCAGCTAGGTTGAGGGGCACTCAGCCGCCAGTGCCGCGGATCTGGTCCAGCATGGGGCGCAGATTGTCCAGCTGATACCCGGCTTTGCCGGTCGCACTCAGGATGTCGTCCGTGCTCATGTGGTCGCACTGGCCCAACGCCCAAGCCACCGAACACCGCGTGCCCGAGGCGCAATAGGCCAGAACAGGACCACTGCCGTTTTCCGCCATGTCGCGCTGCCGCTTCACGTTCTCAGGCGTCATCGTCTGGTGGGTCAGCTCCAGCACCTCATATTCCATACCGGCGGCCCGCACCGCTTCGCCGATCGCGTCGGATTGCATGGCCGGGGGAACTTCGGCATTGGGCCGGTTGCAGATCACCTTGGCAAAGCCAGCCTCGGCGATGGCCGGAACATCCTCGACCGTGATCTGCGGCGAGACAGCATAGCGGGGGGTAATCTGACGAATCTCCATGCCAATTCCTTAGGCCGCGTTTGCCGCCCTGTCCAGTTGCGCGCCCAGCGGTGGTGCCACGAACATCCCGGCCGCCATTGCAACCAGAAAGACCAGCCCGCCCAGCCCGCCATAGCTCAGCGAGGCCATTGCCGGTCCGGGGCACAGCCCGGCCAGTCCCCAGCCCATCCCGAACAGAACCGAACCCACGATCAGCCTGCGATCAACCTCGGGCTTTGCAGGGGGTGGAAAGGCTCCGCCGGTCAGGGCGTTTTGCCGTCCGGTTGTCATCCGCCATGCCACAAGCATCGGCAGGATGGCACCGGCCATCACAAAGGCCAGCGTCGGATCCCAGTTGCCAAACACATCCAGCCAGCCCTGAACTTTTGTGGTGTCCGTCATGCCCGAAATCAGCAACCCGGCACCGAACAGTGATCCGGCGATCAACGCAATGATAAGACGCATCAGATCACTCCCATCACATGACGCAGCAGCACAAGGGTCACGCCCCCGGCAAGGATATAGAAAACGGTGGCCACGATGCCGCGCAGCGAGAACCGAGAGATCCCGCACACCCCGTGCCCCGAGGTACAGCCATTGGCGATCCGTGTACCGACACCGACCAGCAGCCCGGCCAGAATGACGACGCCCAGATTGCTGGTAAGATGCGTCTGAGCCTCGGGCAGGATCAACGGGCGCAGAAGAAGGGGCATTCCGACAAGCCCCGCAATAAAGGCCAGCTTTTCGGCCATGCTCCCCTTGGCGCTGCCATCGACAAGGCCGCCCAGAATGCCGCTTGCGCCCATGATCCTGCCATTGCCCAGCAGGTAAACCGCCCCGGCCAGACCGATCACCAGACCGCCGCACAGCCCCCAGATCCACTCTATATTCATGTGGGACTTCCCTTTGTGATTAGTTGTGCCCGCGTCACAGCTTGTTGACCGGCAGTTTCAGGAAAACATCGCCCTGTTCATCCGCCGGGGGCATCTGACCGGCCCGCATGTTGACCTGCAAAGACGGCAGGATCAGGCGCGGCATAGCCAGCGTGGCGTCCCGCGCGTCGCGCATTTCCACGAAGTCTTCGATGCTGCGCCCCTGTCCGATATGGACGTTCAGCGCCTTCTGCTCACCCACCGTTGTTTCCCACGCGTATTCGTCGCGGCCCGGTGCCTTGTAATCATGCCCGACATAGATTCGGGTATTGTCCGGCAGCGACAGTATCTTCTGGATCGACTGGAACAGCGTGGCCGACGATCCTCCGGGAAAATCGCAGCGCGCCGTGCCGAAATCGGGCATGAACAGCGTGTCACCCACAAATGCGGCATCGCCAATCACGTAGGTCATGCAGGCCGGTGTATGGCCGGGGGTGTGCAGCACGTCGCCCCGCATCTGGCCGATGTGAAAACTGTCGCCTTCCTTGAACAGCGCGTCAAACTGGCTGCCATCGCGCTGAAACTCGGTTCCTTCGTTGAAAACCTTGCCAAACGTGTCCTGCACGGTGACGATCTGGTCGCCAATCCCGATCTTGCCGCCCAGCTCCTGTTGCAGGTAGGGGGCCGCCGAAAGGTGGTCGGCATGGACATGGCTTTCCAGAATCCACTCGACCTTAAGGTCCTGCTCGCGCACAAAATCGATGATCTTGTCCGCCGAGGTTGTCGACGTCCGCCCCGAGGCATGATCGAAATCCAGTACGCTGTCGATGATGGCACAGGCCCGCCCCTGAGGTTCATGAACCACGTAGGAAACCGTAAAGGTCTGCTCGTCAAAAAACGCTTTCACTTTCGGTGTCATGATCTTCTCCGTTTCGGTCACGCATATCATATATGTGAATTGGAATGTGATGCAATATCGAACCTGAATTTGATGCCGGTCAAAGCAACCGCTGAAATCCTGGCTTAATCTTTAACCTATCCGCGTCAGATTGCCGAAACTTCGACCATGGCAGGCAATTTCCCGCACAAGGCTACGATATTATCTGCGGGTCGTAATCCCGTTACGTATATTGGGGATACTGGCGCCACTTGGGAGGATAGTTATGACACCGACTGGTCTTTATTCCGAAGCCGAGCAGCTTGAACGTAAGCTTGTGAACGCGGGTCTGGAAACGCGTTTGGCGCTTCAGCCGAGTGTGAGTAAGATTGTTGACCGGATGCGGCAGCAGGGGATGGAGGTGCCTTCGCGCCTGCGTCGTCTGGATGCGGCCTTGTGCGAAGATGCGATTGAAGCGCAGTTTGATAACTTGCCGGTGTGAACCGGATGGTCATCCAAGGGAAATCCCGAGGATGACCAGCATCAATCCAAGCACCGACAGAAACAGTGAGGCCAGGTTCCAGGGCAAGACCCCCTGAACCACCGCGCGCAGCTCGTCATCCGACAGACCGGCCTTGCGCGCCCGCATCACGCGAAGAATGCACCAGACCAGACCGGCAAGCCCGGCCACAGACAGGGCTGCACCGCCCCAGGTGATGAATTCAAACATGGTTCCCCGCATATCCTCGTGACCTGATCACGCGCTTAACGGATCGGTTGGGGTCATACAAGTGCGCCAGCCCATTGGGTGCTTGCGACCCGGGCGGCAGCACTGTATCCGGCATTCCACACCAGGGTTTCAGCCTCTGGGACAGGCGTGTTTCGAAGGTGCCCCCGATGATCGGGCCACCGCCGTTCACCGCCAGCGGCAGGCTGACCTCTTCTGGTTGCAGGTCCATAACCGGGAACAAAAAAGATGAGCATGTCTGAAGAAGCAGAAGCAAATTACAAGGTCACCGCGGGCGAGCTGCGCCAGTTTGTGGAACGTATCGAGCGCCTGGAGATGGAAAAGAAAGACATCGCCGACCAGATCAAAGAGGTCTACGCCGAAAGCAAGTCGCGCGGCTATGACGTAAAGGCCCTGCGCAGCATCATTTCCCTCAGAAAAAGGGACAAGGATGACATCGCCGAGCAAGAGGCCGTCATCGAAATGTACAAAGAAGCGCTGGGCATGACCTAAGCCCGACCGCCACGAAACGATCTATGGCTCTGGAATGGGTTCAATGCCCTGAAAGAGCCACTGGCCGGGGGGATGCAACGGGCGCGCAGCAGCTCCCCTTGCCAAGCGCATGGTACTACCACGCACAGCGCTCGACGCCTCCGGGCTGTATCGAACCGCCCATAAACCAAACGTGCACCACAAAAGTCTCTGACACGCCAATAGCCAAAGACGCCGGAACACCCAAACCCTTCCGGATAAAAGCGCGCTTTTTCGCAGGAATATGAAGGATGGTGCTGCTGGAGAGAATTGAACTCTCGACCTCTCCCTTACCAAGGGAGTGCTCTACCTCTGAGCTACAGCAGCGCTGTGGGCGGGTGATTAGACTCAAACGAAACGCGGCGCAAGGGTGTCTGGACGGTTTTTTTCGCCTCCTGTAGAGAAAGATCATGACGGATAAAAATTCACCCAAAAAACAAGGTAAACCCGGCGATGCGCGCGAGGCGCGGCTGAAGGCGGCGCTGAAGGCCAACATGGCGCGTCGCAAGGCGCAGGCCAAGGCGCGTGCGGCCGCAGGGGACAAGCCTGACAAGGACGAGGGATAAGAGCAGATGGATTCGATTCTGGTAACGGGCAATGGCCCGCTGAACGGTCAGATACCGATTGCGGGCGCCAAGAATGCGTGCCTGACACTGATGCCCGCAACATTGCTGAGCGAAGAACCGCTGACGCTGACCAATGCGCCGCGGCTGAGCGACATCAAGACCATGACCGCGCTGCTGCAATCGCTGGGGGCCGAGGTGTCGTCGCTGCAAGACGGTCAGGTGATTGCAATGTCCAGCCACAGCCTGACCAGCCAGACCGCCGATTATGACATCGTACGCAAGATGCGCGCCTCGAACCTTGTGCTGGGCCCCTTGCTGGCGCGGTTCGGGCAGGCGGTTGTTTCTCTGCCCGGCGGGTGCGCGATCGGCGCACGGCCGATGGACCTGCATGTCGAAGGGCTCGAGGCGCTGGGCGCCGAGATCGAGCTGAAGGACGGCTATCTGCACGCCAAGGCTCCGGGCGGTCTGAAAGGCGCCGTGCACCAGATGCGCTTTGCCTCGGTCGGGGCCACCGAAAACATCGTCATGGCGGCGACGCTGGCCAAGGGCACCACGGTTCTGAAAAACGCCGCGCGCGAACCCGAGATCGTCGATCTGGTCGAATGCCTGCGCAAGATGGGTGCCCAGATTTCTGGCGAAGGTACCCCGACCATCGAAATTCAGGGCGTCGACCGGCTGCACGGGGCCACACATCAGGTTGTCACCGACCGGATCGAGTTGGGCACCTATATGCTGGCCCCGGCGATTTGTGGGGGCGAGGTCGAACTGCTGGGCGGTCGCATGTCGCTGGTCGAATCCTTTGCGGCCAAACTGGATGCGGCAGGCGTCAGCGTTTCAGAAACCGAAGGCGGTCTGAAAGTGGCGCGCAAAAACGGGCGCGTGCGCGCGGTGGATGTGGTGACCGAACCTTTCCCCGGCTTCCCGACCGACTTGCAAGCGCAGATGATGGCGCTGATGTGCACGGCTGAGGGCACCTCGGTTCTCGAAGAACGCATTTTCGAAAACCGCTTCATGCACGCCCCCGAACTGGTGCGCATGGGCGCGCATATCGAGGTGCATGGCGGCACCGCCACGGTGACCGGCGTCGAGCGACTGAAAGGCGCACCGGTGATGGCGACTGACCTGCGGGCTTCGGTCTCGCTGATTCTGGCAGGGCTTGCGGCAGAAGGGGAAACAACGGTCAGCCGGGTCTATCATCTGGACCGCGGATATGAACATGTGGTGCGCAAGCTGGAAGGCGTGGGTGCAAAGATTGAACGGATCAAGGGCCAATGACAGACGCAAGTTTTGAAGACGGGCGCGAGGCGCCGCTAAATCTGGGGGCCGAGGATGCAGATGACCTTCAGGTGATCTCGACCCTCGCGCAGGATGCCGTGTTTCCGGTGACCGAGATGAAGTGGCAACCGGCGCAGCGCCGCTTTGGCCTGCTGCTGAACCGCTTTCGCTGGGAAGACAAGGATGCCGCCGCCCGCCGCGACCGCCCGTTTGAACGGGTGCAGTCGGTGCTGGTCTTCGGTTCGGTTCTCTCGGTGTCCAGTCAGGGCATTGATCGCGGTGACACCGACATGATCATGTCGCTGATGTCGGTCGTTTTCGAACCCGGCGAGGATGGCGCGGGCCATGTCCTGCTGACGCTGGCCGGTGACGGCGCGATCCGCCTGACGGTCGAGGCGCTGGATGCCACCCTCAAGGACGTCACGCGCCCTTATCAGGCCCCCTCCGGTCAGGCCCCGTATCATCCCGAATAGATGCAAAACAAGCGCGGCATATCTCAGGCGTTTTCGAAGGTGCCCGAAGGTGTCACTCTGCGTCGCGCCACCGTTTTCGACGTTTTCGACATCAGTCGGGTTCTGATCCGTTCGATCACGCAGCTCTGCGGGGCCGATCATCAGGGTGACCCGCAGGCCATCGCGCAATGGACCGATAACAAGGACCCGGCCTCGATCCGGGGCTGGATCAAACCTGGATCGCAGATCTGGCTGGCTGAACGGGCCGGGCAGGTGGCCGCCGTAGGCGGTTTGTTGGAAACCGGAGAGATCACTCTGCTTTACATCGACCCGGATCATAAGGGCTGTGGTCTGGGGGCGGCGGTTTTGAACCGGCTGGAACGGGAACTGCTCGCGGCGGGATGTTCCTCAGCCTCGCTTGAGGCAACAAAAACCGCGCAGGATTTCTATCTGCGCCACGGCTGGCAGGCTACCGGCCGGTGCTGCGGCCACGGGGATCTGTCCTGCTTTACCATGCACAAATCGCTGCACCCCGTGGGCTGAGGGTTGAGGCCGCGCGCTCCGGGCGATATGTCCCAATGCGCAACGCCCGGAGTGCCAGATCATGCCCGTTTTCCTTGATACCACATCGCCCGATTTCGAACCCGCCTTCCGGACCCTGCTCTCGGCCAAGCGCGAGGACAGCCCGGATGTGGATGCGGTTGTGGCGCAGATCATCGACGACGTGCGCAACCGGGGTGACGCGGCGGTGATCGAACTGACGGCCAAATTCGACCGGCTGACGCTGACGCCCGAAACGCTGGCCTTCAGCGCGCAGGAGATCGCAGAAGCGGTGGCGCTGGTCGGGGCCGAAGATCGCACGGCGCTGGAACTGGCGGCTTCCCGCATCCAGGCCTATCACGAAAGGCAGATGCCCGAGGATCAGGAATGGACGGATGCAACGGGCGCAACACTCGGCTGGCGCTGGTCTGCTGTTTCGGCCGCAGGGCTTTACGTGCCGGGTGGGCTGGCCTCGTACCCGTCATCGGTGCTGATGAACGCGATCCCAGCCAAGGTGGCCGGTGTGGAACGGCTGGCCATCGTGGTGCCCACCCCGGACGGACAGGTGAACCCGCTGGTGCTGCTGGCAGCAAAACTGTCTGGTGTGGATGAGGTTTATCGCATCGGTGGCGCGCAGGCCGTGGCGGCGCTGGCCTATGGTACTGACACCATCGCGCCGGTCGACAAGATCACCGGGCCAGGCAACGCCTTTGTCGCCGCCGCCAAGCGGCGCGTCTTTGGCAAGGTCGGCATCGACATGATTGCCGGCCCCTCGGAAATTCTGGTCATCGCCGACAAGAACAACGACCCTGACTGGATCGCGCTGGACCTGCTCAGCCAGGCCGAGCATGACGAAAGCGCGCAGTCGATCCTGATCACCGATGACGCCGCATTCGGCCAATCCGTCGCGCAGGCGGTCGAAAAACGGCTGGAAACCCTGCAACGCCGCGCCATCGCTGGGGCCAGTTGGCGTGACTACGGCGCGGTGATCACCGTGCGCAACCTGGACGAGGCCGCCGCCCTGTCCAACCGCATTGCCCCGGAACATCTGGAACTTTGCGTGGCCGACCCGCGCGCGCTGAGCGAAAAAACCATCCACGCCGGAGCCATCTTTCTGGGTCAGTACACACCCGAAGCCATCGGCGACTACGTCGGCGGTCCCAACCACGTGTTGCCCACCGCCCGCTCGGCACGGTTTTCGTCAGGCCTCAGCGTGATGGATTTCCTCAAACGCACCACGCTTAGCCAGATGACCCCCGAAGCCCTGCGTGCCATCGGCCCTGCTGCCGAACAGCTGGCGCAATCGGAAAGCCTCGAGGCGCATGGCCTCTCGGTCACCGCGCGCCTGAACCGCCTGAATGGCTGAAATGACGCAAAGACCGGGCGCATATGGCGTTTCTGTGCGTTGCTCGCCGAATATCATTGTTATAGGTCTGTGCTGACGCAAGGAATGTGACTGTAAAGATGACCCGCATCTCGCATATCGAACTGGATGATAGAAATCTGCCGCCGCCAACGCCCGAGATCGAGCAGGAGCGCAAGGTCGCCATCTATGATCTGCTGGAAGAAAACAGCTTCTCGCTGCCCAAACGCGACGACCGCGTTGTGCCCGAGGGCCCCTATCACCTCCAGCTTTCGATCCGCGACAAACGGCTTGTCTTCGACATTGAAACCGAGGCCAACGAAAAAGCGGCCGAGTTTCACCTGTCGCTCGGCCCCTTCCGGCAGGTGGTCAAGGATTACTTCCAGATCTGCGAAAGCTATTTTGACGCGGTGAAATCGCTGCCACCCAGCCAGATCGAAACCATCGACATGGCCCGCCGGGGTATCCACAACGAAGGCAGCCGTGTTTTGCAGGAACGGCTGGAAGGCAAGGCAGATGTCGACACCGACACCGCCCGCCGCCTGTTCACGCTGATCTGCGTTCTGCATTTTGGGGGCTGACGCGTGAAGCCTCTGCCGCAGTCGGTCCTGTTCTGTTGCGACCACAACGCGGTTCGGTCCCCGATGGCCGAGGGGCTGATGAAGAAATTCTATGGCACCGGCACCTATGTTCAGTCCGCCGGTGTGCATAACGATCTGGAAATCGACGGCTTCAGCATCGCGGTCTGCCACGAGGTCGGCGTGGAACTGTCCCGCCACCGGTCGCGCTCCTTCGACGAGATGCAGGAATGGGGCGATGACCTCAGCTCGTTCGATCTGGTTGTGGCGCTTTCACCCGCCAGCCAGCGTCAGGCGCTGGAACTGACCCGTGTTTTTCACCTCGATGTCGATTATTGGCCAATAATGGACCCTACCGGGATGGGCGAGACCCGCGAACAAAAGCTACATCACTACCGACAGACCCGCGACCAGATCATTCAGCATCTGAAAGACCGCTGGGGCGAACCAACGGAGGGGACATGAACCAGACCGTCAAAACCTATTTCGATGCCTTCAACGCCGGTGACGTCGATGGCATGCTGGCCTGCCTGTCCGATGACGTGGCCCATCACGTGAACGAAGGCCAGATTCGCGTCGGCAAGGACAAGTTCGCCGCCTTTTGCGCCCATATGAACCGCTGCTACCGAGAAAACCTGACCGACATCGTCGTGTTCGAGGCTCAGGGCGGCACCCGCGCCGCGGCCGAGTTCATCGTCAACGGCACCTATCTGGAAACCGACGAGGGCCTGCCCGACGCCCACGGCCAGACCTACCGCCTGCCTGCCGGATCGTTCTTTGATCTCAGGGACGGCAAGATCACCCGCGTCACCACTTTCTATAACCTTGCAGACTGGACCAAACAGGTCTCGAATGGCTGACGTCAGTGACGTCCGCCCCCTGACCGGAGCGGCACTCGGTGCCGCTCTGGATGATGTCGCCCGCCTGCGGATCAGGGTATTTCACGCCTGGCCCTATCTCTATGACGGCGATCTGGAATACGAACGCAAATACCTCCAATCCTACCGCGACAGCGACAAGGCCATCGTGGTCGGCGCCTTCGATGGCGACCGCCTGATCGGCGCCTCGACGGGCGCGCCGCTGACCGACCACGCCGACGATTTCGCCGCGGCCTTCGCAGACACCGGGCTGGACCTGTCGCAGATCTTCTATTGCGCTGAATCCGTCCTGCTGCCGGACTATCGCGGGCAGGGTGTCGGCCACACATTCTTCGACACGCGCGAGGGGCACGCCCGCGAACTGGGCTTTGCCAAATGCGCCTTTTGCAGCGTGCAGCGCCCCACCGACCACCCCCTGCGCCCCGACCACTACCGCCCGCTGGATACCTTCTGGCGCGCCCGCGGATACGAGCCCCTACCCAGCGCAATCGCCCAATTCTCGTGGAAGGATATCGGGGAGGAGGGAGAAACGCCGAAGCCGTTGCAGTTCTGGATCAGGGAGCTGTGACCAAAATTTTGTCGTTATTAGTTGGCAGCGAATGAAGACGATATTGGTGAGTGTGCCCAAAAACCAACAGCCATAGAATGCGGAATCCGGTTGTTGATTTGGCGTTTAAGTGCATTGAAGAACGTGAAACAAATTGAAGGACCAGAATTGCTGGGGCATGAAGAAAATAGGAGTCAACGATTTGATTTATCGCGCAACATCCGCACTGTTTGTTTTATTAACGTTTGCAGCATGCACCCCTCAGGGGCCAAGTCGAGATGAGGTTTGGGAAACCATAGAAGGCTGTGATGGTAATGAGCGGTGTGCATTCGCAACATTGGTGACCAACGAATACAACAAAATTGCGGGTAAGCCTCTGGGGCAAGGAGTTTCTGTGAGAGGAGCGAAAACGGACGGTAAAGTCGTATCACTTGCAGTCAATGTTCCTGAACGCATCAAAACTGAACCGACAAGGGATGGCAGAACAGCGGAACAACAGTTGGCTTACTCTGTCAAAAAGGATCTTTGTGGTAAGAAAGATACTCGGCGGTTTTTCGAAATAGGCGGTGAGCTTGAATTTTCAACTTACCTTCCGACAGGAGAGCGTTTTTCAAAAAGCACTGTGGATTCCTGCTAAATTAACACAGGCTAGTTGCTCAGTGAGACCAGGGAGAAAACTCGGTTCAGTTGCCGCGCTGTGCCTCGTTTGAAAAAGGACGCATTAGCGCATCTGGTGGTGCGACCAAACTATACAGCCCGGGGCGGTATCAACCAGTGTCTAGCGAAAATGTTACTCAAGGGGACCCCATCAATGAAAGTCGCAACCGCAGCGTATAATCTCGACTGGCTCGACAGCTGGGCGCAGTACGAGGACAAGCTGGACCGTTGGGTTGCCGAGGCTGCCGGGCAGGGGGCCGGGCTGCTGGTGTTCCCCGAATACGGCGCGATGGAGGTGTCGACGCTCGATGGTGCCGAGGTGGCGGGTGATCTCGAACGCTCGATCCGCGCGGTTTCGGACCGGTTCGAGGATGTACAAAATTTGCACTCGCGCCTCGCAAGTGCGTACAAAACGTACATTCTGGGTGCATCGGCCCCGGTTGTGGATGGGTCCGGCCGCCCGGTGAACCGCGCCGCGTTCTACGCCCCGGACGGTGGCCGCGACCATCAGGACAAGCAGATCATGACCCGCTTTGAACGCGAGGACTGGGACATTGCGCCGGGTGGTCCGCTCAAGCTGTTCGACACCGCGCTGGGCAAAATCGGTGTTCTGATCTGCTATGACAGCGAGTTTCCCCTGCTGGGCCGCGCACTCAGCGAAGCGGATATGATCCTTGTACCGTCCTGCACCGAAGCGCTGTCAGGGTATTGGCGTGTTCGCATCGGGGCAATGTCAAGAGCATTGGAAAATCAATGCGTTACGGTTATGTCGTCACTGGTCGGAGCCAACGACTGGTCCGAGGCAGTGGACATGAACACCGGCATGGGCGGCGTTTTCGGCCCGCCGGACAAGGGGTTTCCGGCCACCGGAGTGCTGGCCGAGGGCGCTCTGAACCAGCCTGGCTGGACCTATGCAGATGTCGACCTGTCCGCCATCGCCGAGGTCCGCGCCGATGGCCATGTGCTGAACCGGACCCATTGGCCAGAGCAGGACGCCCGAGTCGAAACGGTCACATTATCCACCCTTTAGATGAATCCGCCCTTGAAATAAGGGAAAAATAGGCTCATTTAAGCGCACATCCCCGCAGATTCTGCGGGCGCAACCTAATGATGGAGACAACATGGCCAAGGAAGATACGCTCGAATTTCCCGGTGTCGTGAAGGAACTCCTGCCTAATGCGACGTTTCGGGTCGAGCTGGAAAACGGCCATGAAATCATCGCACATACGGCAGGAAAGATGCGCAAGAACCGCATCCGTGTTCTGGCCGGCGACAAGGTTCAGGTCGAGATGACCCCCTATGATCTGACCAAGGGTCGGATCAACTACCGCTTCAAATAACGCCTGCCGAGATGGCGTTTATCCTGGGATCGGGCAGCCCAAGGCGGCTGGACCTGCTGGCGCAGCTTGGCGTGCAGCCCGACGCCATCCGCCCCCCTGACATCGACGAAACACCGCTGAAGGGTGAGCTTCCTGTTCCGTATTGCAGTCGCATTACGCGTGAAAAAGTAAAGGCTGTTCAATCGGATAGCGGTGACATCACGCTTTGCGCGGACACGACAGTTGCACTGGGGCGGCGTATTCTGGGCAAGCCCCAGGATGAGGGGCAAGCCGCAGAGTTCCTGTACGCTCTGTCCGGTCGCCGTCACCGGGTGATCACTTCGGTCGCCGTTCGGCGCGGGGATCGCATCCTGCAACGTGATGTCGTCTCGCAGGTCAAGGTCAAACGCCTGTCTGACGTTGAAATCAACGCTTATCTGGCGACCGGTGATTGGCAGGGCAAAGCCGGGGCCTATGCGATCCAGGGCCCTGCTGGCGCATTCATCCCATGGATTTCGGGCTCGTTCACTGGCATCGTGGGGCTGCCCCTGTCCGAGACCGCCGCCTTGCTGCAAGGGATCGGCTACCCACTATATAGCGAGGCATCATGAAGGGTCGAACCATCGTTCTAGACCATATCCAAGACCGCGAGGCCGCGGCATTGATGGTCGACGGAAAGCTTGATGATCTCCTGATCGCCGCCGACGCGCCGGCACCCGGCACCATTTATCGCGCCCGTGCCGATCGACCGGTCAAGGGGCAGGGTGGTATGTTCCTGACCACACCCGACGGCCCGGCTTTTCTTCGACAGGTCAAAGGGTTGGCGCCGGGTGCCACGCTTTTGGTGCAGGTGGGCGGATATGCCGAGCCCGGCAAGGCCATCCCTGTAACCAACCGCATCCTGTTCAAGAGCCGCTTTGCCATTGTCACACCCGACGCACCGGGCCTGAACATCTCGCGCAGCATCAAGGATGAAGACAAGCGGGATCAACTGCTTGAAATCGCTCATGAACAAATGGGCGACAGCCCCTACGGGTTGATCCTCCGCTCCTGCTGCATGGATGCGGATGCCGGTGATATTGCCGACGACATTTCGGCCATGCTTGCGCAAGCTGAACAAGTGATGACGGACGAAGGGTTCGACGTCGAACTGCTGAGCGAAGGTGACAGCCCGCATATCCTGGCATGGCGCGACTGGACCGATCCTGCCGAGGTTGTGACGAAAACCGGCAGTTTTGAAACCCATGGTGTGCTGGACGCGCTGGATGTCGCCCGTGGCATTTCCGAACCTCTCCCCGGAGGCGGATATCTTTTTATCGAACCGACCCGCGCATTGGTGGCCGTAGACGTGAACACAGGCGCGGATACGTCGCTGGCGGCAGGAACAAAAGCCAACTTCGCTTGTGCCAAAGCCTTGCCACGTGCATTGCGTGTGCGCGGGCTGGCGGGGCAGATCACACTGGATCTGGCTCCGATGCCCAAGAAAGACCGCCGAGGGTTCGAATCCGCCCTGCGTGCGGCCTTCAAGTCGGACCCGGACGAGACGATACTGGCGGGATGGACACCTCTGGGGCATTTCGAGTTGCAGCGCAAACGCAGCCGGTTACCTGTCGCAGAGATCCTGAAATGAGCTGTCCGATCTGCGGAGAAGAAACGCAAAAGAAGTTCCGCCCGTTCTGTTCGAAACGCTGCGCAGACATTGATTTGGCCAAGTGGCTGAACGGCTCTTACGCGGTCCCGTCTCAGCGCGAAGACGACCCTGAGACCGAGGCCGATGCGGACGAACGCAATACAATGCGACCGCACTGAAAAAATGTAAAAAAGCCTCTGGACACTGCCGGTAGCAAGTCATAGAACGCCTCCACCCAACGACAAACGTCGTTCCCGTGCCCGGGTAGCTCAGGGGTAGAGCAGTGGATTGAAAATCCTCGTGTCGGTGGTTCGATTCCGCCCCCGGGCACCATTTTTATCAAAAAAACAATACCTTATCGTGCGCCGAAAGATTGGTGTGCGCGGTGTGTGCCCTCTTGGGTATCTCTGGGGTATCAATCTGACGGTACAGAATCTGACCGCCTATTGCTACCATTCGGCTGCGAAAGTGAGCAGCATCTATGTTCTCCTCGCGCCTGCCTGCCCTGAAGCGAAGTCCAATTGATCAACGCAGTTATTATTCACCTTTAACGTGCGGCAATCACGTGGTTATATCCTTAGCAAACCAAGATCATTGAATTAGGTGCATTAAAAATGAACGATTTGGTCCCAAAGAGCATCGAAAATTTGCCAGCTGTTACTGCTGGCACCGACGACTTGCTTGTTCAGATCACCTCTGCTTTGGGCGTTCCCCGCGATGTTTTGCCTGCCAAAGTGCAAATCGATCATACTTGGGATAACCTACCGAGACTGCTTAGCAAAATTCCGTCCGAATTGCGAGACGAGCGGATGATACGGCTATGTGTGGCCGTGTCAGTTGGACTGTTTGACAGTGCGATCAACTACGTTTGGAACTCTACAATTGTAGAGTTACGACAAAAGGTTATTCGTTTTGGCCTCCCAATAGTTGCGCAGCTAACAT
Organism: Ruegeria sp. O5; assembly: GCF_056535105.1. Taxonomy (NCBI): domain Bacteria; kingdom Pseudomonadati; phylum Pseudomonadota; class Alphaproteobacteria; order Rhodobacterales; family Roseobacteraceae; genus Ruegeria; species Ruegeria sp. O5. The sequence continues at coordinate 57,187 of NZ_JBQERN010000019.1, forward strand.
CGAAAACCCTCGATGAAAGCAAGTTATTGGAGATGATGGATCATGATCTTCTGAAGTTGTGCCTCGAGTTAAACCTGATTACCGAAGAAGGATATTTCAAGCTTGATCAATGCAGAGCTATTCGGAACAGCTTTTCAGCTGCTCATCCTGCCATGGGCGCTCTGGACGAAGACGAAGTAGTCAACTTCATTAGCCGATGCGCACGAGCGGCGCTAAGCGATGTAAATGTGCCTGCTGGCGTCAATTTCAATGAACTGATCGCTGCGATTAAGGCAGGACGGTTCAACACGGACCAAACATCTTATTGGACCGCTGCCATTAAAGGAACTCATTCGGCCCAACGTGAGCTAATTGCGGGTGCGTTACATGGCATGTATTGCGATGAAGCATTGGGACAAAGCGCCCGCACCAACTGTGCAACCTTGTTTTTGCCATCAGTTGAATTGGACGGCATTCCCGCATCGATTATCGATCAGCACCAACGGTATGTTGGAAAAGGTGAGGAGGCGAAAGCCAGTGCTTCACGTGACTTTTTCACCAAATTCAACATGCTTGGGCTCCTTTCCGAAGCAGAGCGGCACTCAATTGTATCTACCGCATGCGACCGACTAAACGCAGCCCACCAAGGAATGAATAACTTCTACAACGAACCACCATTCGCAGCTCGCTTGCACGAAATTGTTGGGGCATCTGTTGTTCCTGAAACAGTTCGTTGGAAATTTGTTGAAACAGTGGTTTCGTGTGCAGTTGGAAATCAATATGGGGTTTCTTGGGCGGCAAGCCCTCACTACGAAAGCATGATCAAAGATTTCTCGCCCAAAGCGTTGGAAATGATGCTTTCAATTCCCGGCAGCAAAACTCTCGTCGGGAACAAAATAAAATCCTATCCATCTTGCCACAAGCGGTTCGCCGAACTGGTTGGGTCGCTGGCGGGAGCGAGTATTCCAACAGCTTTGCAAGCTAGCTACACCTATTGGATGAATGAGCTCGCGAAGCATCAAGCATCGTAACGAAGTGGAGCAGAGAAACTGAATGGATGAGCTCGTATTAGACTTCCCAGTTTTCTTGCGGAAATTTGAACAGCGAGCTTCTGGTCTGATGTGGTTGCTTGGTGCAGGTGCGTCAAGAGCGTCAGGGATCAAGACCGCAGGAGACATGATTTGGGACTTCAAGGCACGGATTTTCAGGTCTGCAAAGAATGTCAGCGCTTCGGCCGTTTCCGATTTGGGAGATGAGAGGGTTCGACAAGCACTGCAACAGTATTTCGATGATGCAAGAGGCTACCCTATTTCCGGTTCTGAAGAGGAATATGCTCATTTTTTTGAGGAGACCTACCCGGACCCCAAGGATCGCAGGAGCTACATTGACGCCGCCATGAGAGGTGCGAAGCCGAGCTACGGCCATCTGGCATTGGCGCATTTGTTGAGGCGAGATCTTGCTCGCATCATTTGGACAACAAACTTTGACAGATTGGTTGAAGACGCTGTTGCTCAGGTTATGGAAACAAGCTCTATCCTAACCAGTAGCGACCTGGGAGAACCAGACAAAATGGCTCGGGCATTCGCCGAGCAACAGTGGCCTCTATACGGAAAAATTCACGGTGACTTCCATTCCGTAGCTTTGAAGAACACTACGGAAGAATTGGCATCCCAAGATGCCGCAATGCGTCGTGTGCTTCTCGATACTTGTCGTAACCAAGGATTGATAATTTGCGGCTACAGTGGCCGTGACGAGTCAGTCATGTCAGTTCTCACTGAAGCTCTCAATGCCGGAGCCGGATTTCCCAATGGAATTTTCTGGGTCACTCGACAACAAGATTCCCCGTATGCCGGTGTGACAGAATTCATAAGCGCTGCTCAATCTATGGGAATTGACGCCAGTTTTGTACGCTCTGGGAGTTTCGATGAACTGCTTTCAGATGTCTTACGCTATCTCCCGCAAACAGAAGGTCTCTCGATAGACTTAGACGACAAAAAGAAAATCCGGCCACGCCCCATTGATATCAGCGACAGGTCAACAGCTGTTCCTTTTGTTAGAACAAATGCAATCCCTATTGTCGAATACCCCCGAACCGCAAGACTCATAGAATGCGAAATCGGAGGAGGAAAAGAAGTTCGTGAAAAAGTCGAGGAAATGCACTCTGCTTTGATGGCCTCTCGAATAAAGAAGGGCGTAATTGCGTTCGGTGACGATGGGGAAATTAAATGGACCTGTCCCGTTTTTGTGCCGCCCCAAGTGCTCGTTTAAGCCACTTTCCTTTCGAATGCGACAGGGCTTTTCCAGCCCAATGCTGAGT
>NZ_JBQERN010000020.1:0-50998 GCF_056535105.1 Ruegeria sp. O5
ACTTCCGGACCACTGACGTGACCGGCACCGTGACCCTGGCGGAAGGCACCGAGATGGTCATGCCCGGCGACAACGTGTCGTTCGGCGTTGAACTGATCGCACCGATCGCGATGGAGCAGGGCCTGCGCTTCGCCATCCGCGAAGGCGGCCGCACCGTCGGCGCCGGCGTCGTGTCGAAGATTACTGAATAATTCGCACAAGCGAATGAACCAACGAAAAGGGCTTCCCTCGGGACGCCCTTTTTTCGTTTTTGCCTAAGCTGATTGTAATGCTACTTCTCTCATATTGAGGCATCACAATTAGAAAGAGGTCACAGCATGCACTTATTGGCGCGTTCAGTTGGTCTAGTTGCTGCACTTGTTTATTTATCCACATCAGCGTCCGCACAGCAGATCGCGGACAGGATTTATCTCGGAGGGCCTGTGTTAACGATGAACGATAAGGCTCCGTCCGCTGAAGCGGTCGCAGTCAAAGACGGACGCGTTCTTGCTGTGGGGTCGTTGTCTGATTTGTCGATGCATCGCGGTGAAGAAACCGAAACGTTTGACCTGGAAGGCCGCGCGATGCTTCCGGGTTTTGTAGATAGCCACGGTCATGTGGTCATGGGGGGGTTGCAGGCATTGTCCGCCAACCTTCTTGCGCCGCCTGATGGGAAAGTCGTTGATATCGCCAGTCTGCAAGCCACGTTGACTGACTGGGCCGACGAAAATGCGCAAGCCGTTGAACAGGTCAAAATGATCATCGGCTTTGGTTACGACAATGCTCAATTAAAGGAACTGCGCCACCCTACGCGACAAGAACTGGACATTGTGTCTGAGGACTTGCCGGTCGTTATCGTTCATCAGTCCGGGCATTTGGGAGTAGCAAACTCGAAAGCTCTAGAGTTGGCAGGCATCACAGCCGCTTCAAAAGCCCCTCCGGGCGGAGTGATTCAACGCGATGACGCCGGTGAGCCAAACGGTGTTCTGGAAGAGTATGCGTTCTTTTCGGTCCTTGTGCCCATGTTGGGAAATCTGGGTGAAGAAGGCCTGGCGGCATTTGCCAAAGCTGGAACCGAACTTTGGGCACAGTTTGGATACACGACCGGACAAGAAGGCCGAACCTCAGGAGAAATTGTTGACGTTCTCAAGAAAGTTGCCGCCGAAGATGGGCTCCCAATTGACGTGGTAGCCTTCCCGGATGTTCTTGAGGCTAGGGAATATATAGGTGCAAACACCTCCAAGAACTACGACGACCGGGTTCGGGTCGGGGGCTGCAAGCTAACGATTGACGGCTCGCCTCAGGGTTTCACGGCTTTGAGGGATCGGCCCTATTATGATCCAGTCGGAAGCTACTCCGCCGGTTATTCAGGGTATGCTGCTATTACGATGGAGCAGCTACAGGACGCCGTTAATTGGTGTTACGAAAATGGGTTCCAAATCCTTGTGCACTCTAACGGGGAAGGGGCTTCTGACATGCTGATAGCAGCTCTCGAAGAGGCACAGATGAAGTATGGCGACCCGGGGAATCGTCCGGTTCTGATCCACGGTCAGTTTCTAAGAGAGGATCAGGTTGCGAGTTTTAAACGCCTCGGCGTATTCCCATCGCTTTTCCCGATGCACACGTTTTACTGGGGGGATTGGCATCGTGATCACACCGTTGGGCCGGTCAATGCAGACAATATCTCACCCACAGGATGGCTGCTCGAGCGGGACATGATGTTTGGCACACACCACGATGCCCCGGTGGCCTTTCCAGATAGCATGCGTGTTCTTGCTGCGACGGTTACTAGACGCACACGCTCTGGAGATATTTTGGGGCCGCATCAAAGGGTCGATGTTATGACTGCCTTGAAAGCCATGACAATCTGGCCCGCTTGGCAGCATTTCGAGGAAGATGAAAAGGGGTCCATTGAGGTTGGCAAAGTTGCGGATTTCGTGATCCTGTCAGACGACCCCACATCCGTTGACCCAGAAACACTGGCGGAATTAGAAGTGCTTGTAACCGTGAAGGGCGACGAGATTGTTTATGAAGCCGAAGTGGGTGTCCGAGAGGGCAAATTGGATTACTCGCCGTTCTCAAATGATCCTGTGATTGCCCATCTGTATCTGCATGCGGTTTACCAAGGGATGAAGGTAGAAGACGCATGGCTAACCAATGGCGTGTCTGGCGGCGAATAAAACGGTGTTCTTTGTGACGTTTGCCCCTTGTCAAACCCCGCCAACCCCACTAATACGCGCAGGTTCTCAACAAGAACATCAAGGCGGGATGATTCCCGCCTTTTGGGTTCGATGAGGGTTGGCGATGCGCGTCTGTCCTCCTCTCAACCTCAACGCCTGATAAAAGGCTGTTATTATGCAAAGCCAAAATATCCGTATTCGGCTGAAGGCATTTGACTATCGCGTTCTGGATGCCAGCACGCAAGAGATCGTCAACACTGCCAAGCGGACCGGCGCGAATGTGCGCGGCCCGATCCCGCTGCCGAACAAGATCGAGAAGTTCACGGTTCTCCGTGGCCCTCACGTTGACAAGAAATCCCGCGACCAGTTCGAGATCCGCACGCACAAGCGTCTGCTCGACATCGTTGATCCGACCCCCCAGACCGTGGACGCGCTGATGAAGCTCGACCTGGCTGCTGGTGTGGACGTCGAGATCAAGCTGCAGTCGTAAGATCGGAGGGTATAGATTATGCGCTCTGGTATTATCGCAAAAAAAGTTGGCATGACCCGCCTGTTCATGGAAGACGGCAAGCAGATCCCTGTGACCGTTCTTCACCTGGACAACCTGCAGGTTGTTGCGCAGCGGACCGCTGAAAAAGACGGCTACACCGCCGTTCAGCTGGGCGCTGGTGCTGCCAAGGCAAAACGCACCTCGAAGGCCATGCGCGGCCACTACGCCGCTGCCAAGGTCGAGCCCAAGCGCAAGCTGGCCGAGTTCCGCGTCTCCGAAGATGGCCTGATCGAAGTGGGAGCCGAAATCTCGGCCGAGCACTTCCTGGCTGGTCAGAAGGTTGACGTGTCGGGCACCTCGATCGGTAAAGGCTTTGCCGGTGCGATGAAGCGCCACAACTTCGGTGGTCTGCGCGCCTCGCACGGTGTGTCGATCAGCCACCGTTCGCACGGCTCGACCGGTCAGTGTCAGGATCCGGGCAAGGTGTTCAAAGGCAAGAAGATGGCCGGTCACATGGGTGCTGCCCGTGTTACCACCCAGAACCTCGAGGTTGTCAAAACCGACGCCGACCGTGGTCTGGTCTTCATCAAAGGCGCCGTTCCCGGACCGAAATCGGGCTGGGTCACCGTCAAGGACGCCGTGAAGAAGAAAGCACCGGAAGGCCTGCCTTTCCCGGCTGCTGTGAAATCGGCTGCAACCGAAGCACCTGCGGAAGAAGTATCCGCGGAAGGTGGTGAAGCATGAAACTTGATGTAATCAAACTGGACGGCGGCAAGGCCGGCGACATCGAGCTGGATGCAGACCTGTTCGGCCTCGAGCCGCGCGCGGACATCCTGCACCGTGTGGTCCGTTGGCAGCGCAACAACGCGCAGGCCGGCACCCACAAGGTCAAGACCCGCTCGGAAACCAGCTACTCGACCAAGAAGATCTATCGCCAGAAGGGCACCGGTGGCGCACGCCATGGTGACCGTAACGCACCGATCTTCCGCAAGGGTGGTGTTTACAAGGGCCCGACCCCTCGTTCGCACGGCCACGACCTGCCGAAGAAGTTCCGTAAGCTTGGCCTGCGCCATGCTCTGTCGGCAAAAGCCAAAGCAGGTGAACTGGTTGTGATCGAGAACGCCGAAGCCGAAGGCAAGACCGCCGCACTGGCCAAACAGGTTGCAAACCTGGGCTGGAAACGCGCTCTGGTCATCGACGGCGCGACCGTGAACGAAGGGTTCCTGAAGGCGTCGCGCAACATCGAAGGTCTGGATATCCTGCCGTCGATGGGTGCAAACGTTTATGACATCCTCAAGCGTGACACCCTGGTGCTCACCAAAGCGGCTGTCGAAGCACTGGAGGCTCGTCTGAAATGAGCGCGAAGGCAGAACACTACGACGTGATCCGCAAGCCGATCATCACCGAAAAGTCGACCATGGCGTCCGAAAATGGCGCGGTTGTCTTTGAAGTGGCGATCGAAAGCAACAAGCCGCAGATCAAAGAGGCCGTTGAGGCACTGTTTGGTGTGAAGGTCAAGGCGGTGAACACCACCGTGACCAAAGGCAAGGTCAAGCGCTTCCGCGGCCAGTTGGGCCGTCGGAAAGACGTCAAGAAAGCATATGTGACCCTGGAAGAGGGTAACACAATCGACGTAAGCACCGGTCTCTGATTCGACGCTTACAGCGACACTTTACGGCCCCGGTGGATCACTCCGCCGGGGCCGATTGCGTTTCAGGCGTCGAAGCTGGGGACGCGCGTCAGGGTAGGGCGGTCACACGCCCTCCAGCGGTCGCCTCAGGGCGGTTCTGACGTTTCGGGCTCATTGGCCGCCTCAACAGCCATCGCACCCTCTGGCGGCCTCTGAGCGGCCTGCAAGCGGGGCAGAGCCTGCAACGGATATAGAAAAGGCGCCGTTAAGGCGCCTTTGGGTCGTTTTAATTGTGTGCGTGGTTATGAGCAATATACGTGCCGGTGCGCGATATCTGCGATGTCGCAGCGGCGGATGCCGATATCGTCCAGCTCACGGTTGCTCAGACGCTGCAACTCGGTATAGGTGCGCTGATACTCAGCAGCACGAGCGCGGGCTGTTTTGATCCGTGTGATCATGTCAGCGATCCGGGTGCCGAAGTTGAAGCCGGTATGGGTCAGTGTCGCAGTTGTCATCTCTGTATTCCTTTCTCGTATCAGGGCGTATTCCCTGACGTTTCCTTTTGAGTTCCTTCATTGGACAAGGCAGAGATAGGAGCGTTTGCTATCGCTAACAACGCAGATTTTGGTCTAGCCGATATGCATCTATTGAATGGCTATACATGTCGTGGGCCACGTCAATCACACGCCGCTTTCATTTCTTTTGCGCGTTTTATTGCGGGCGGCCATCGCCCGACCATCACGTATGCTCAGCCCCATCAGTGTCAGATTGGTCGCTCCGGCAATCAGTTCGATGATCTGTACAATATAGAAGCTGGTATCAAACGAGCCCGCGTTTGCCTTTGCGCTCAGGTAGACGGCGGCTGGAACAAGGACGATGAGCCCGTTCATAGCAATGATCGGCATCCGTTTCTTTTTGGCGAGCGCAGGGGCATCTTTTCGACGACGCCCAAGTGTCGCCCCGGATGCACCGACAATCACCATTGCAGGCACCAGAACAAAGAGCCCGCTGACGATCATGGACTTTACTGCCGCGACGGTCTCATGGTTTGCAAATAGCTCACTGTACAAAGTGGATGTCCAGAATACGAGGATCGTAAGAAAGCCTACTACTCCGGCGATGGGGTGGATGGTTCTTAACATGTTGCTACTCCCAAATGAGGGTCAGGCGACGCAGTGGTTTTCGACTGCGAGCTTGCGAAGAAGATGTGGCCGGGCCACTGCGCTTGCTGGATAGTCCGCGATCCGACGCTGGAACTCGGGATGAGTGAATGCGTCGCGAAAGCTTTGCACGTTCTGCCAGATCGCGTAGTTCACAAAGGTCGAACTGCCCGCGATACCCTGATGGAGCTGGGTCGAGATATATCCCGGTTGCGATTTCATGAAATCCGCATCATGCGCCCATGCCCGAAGCAGCGCCTTTTCGTCTTCGGCGTCCACCGTAAACAGGTTGATCAGCACCACCGGTCCTTCCTCGGTCTGCATCTGATCTGCCAGCGTGACGATCGTGTCCAACTCTTTGATACGAGCCATTTCGGTTCCCTTCGATTCTGAAATATAGCAAGCTATATAAAATTGCATAGCATGCTATTCAAGTGTAAATCCAGGACATGGACTTCGAAAAAGAAAACTCGGCCGGGTATCTGGTTAATCACATGGCACGATTGTTCGCAAAGGAGTTGCAGCAACGCATTGCGCCCTTTGGCATCGTCGTCGGACAATTCCCAATCTTGCTGGAACTCTGGCTCAAAGACGGTGTGACGCAAAAGGATCTGCTGACCAAAATTGACGTCGAACAGGCGACATTGGCTAACACGCTTAACCGTATGGAACGTGATGGCTTGATCAAAAGAACGAAGAACCCTGCTGACGCCAGGGCTCAATTGATTTGGTTGACCGAGAAGGCCGCAGCACTTCGCAACAGCGCCTACGAGGCAGCTCAGAACGTGAATGCCGATGCATTACAGGTCTTGAATGACCCTGAGCGCGCACAATTCATGAACTATATGCGTCGAGTCATAGGCGGCATGCGCTCAAGGTGAATTGACGGAGGATCAGTTCACGGCACCGGCAGGCAAGCCCTTAAACAAAAAACGCCCCCGACCGAGGTCGGAGGCGTTTCTAAGTCTTCGAAGCTGCGGGCTTAGCCGCGCTCTTCGATGATCTCTACCAGATGCGGGATCTTGCGGATCATGCCGCGCACCGAAGGAGTATCCTCCAGCTCACGGGTTCTGTGCATCTTGTTCAGGCCCAGGCCGATCAGGGTTGCGCGCTGTTCGGCGGGGCGGCGGATCGGCGAACCGACCTGTTTGACGACGATGGTTTTTGCCATGACGTGCTCTCCTTATGCTTCTGCTTCAGCAGCAGCCGGTGCGTCGTCCCGCTTGGGCAGGATGTCAGCAACCTTTTTGCCACGACGTGCGGCAACCGAACGCGGGCTCTGCTCTTTCTGCAGGCCGTCGATGGTGGCGCGGATCATGTTGTAGGGGTTCTGCGAGCCCAGCGACTTGGACACAACATCCTTGACGCCCAGCATTTCGAACACGGCACGCATCGGACCACCGGCGATGATACCGGTACCTTCAGGCGCGGCGCGCATAACCACTTTACCAGCGCCGTGACGGCCCTCGATGTCGTGGTGCAGGGTCCGACCTTCGCGCAGCTGTACGCGGATCATCTGACGCTTGGCTTGCTCAGTCGCCTTGCGGATGGCTTCAGGTACTTCTTTCGCTTTACCCTTGCCAAAGCCGACGCGGCCTTTCTGATCGCCGACAACCACCAGAGCGGCGAAGCCAAAGCGCTTACCACCTTTTACGGTTTTCGACACGCGGTTGATTGCGACCAGGCGATCTGCAAATTCCGGCGTTTCTTCACGGTCGCGGCCACGGCCCCGACGGTTTTCACGTTCTGCCATTTGGCATCCCTTTTTCTCTAGAGGCGCTTGCGGCGCCAATTACTCAATCGAAGTGAACCCGTGAATGACATTCTGGGGCTCCCCGATCATCGAGGCGGGCGGACCCGCCTTCAAAGTGCCGGTGCCGGGCTGAAGCCCGGCCTACGGCGTCGTATCCGGTAAGCCGGGCTTCAGCCCGGCGCACCATCAGATCTTCAGGCCACCTTCACGCGCAGCGTCGGCGACAGCCTTCACTTTGCCGTGGAACAGGAAGCCGCCACGATCGAAATAGGCCTCTTCGACGCCTGCCTTCTTGGCACGCTCGGCGATGGCCGCGCCGACTTTCGTCGCCGCTTCGACGTTGTTCTTGCCTACAACACCCAGATCTTTTTCCAGGGTCGAGGCCGAGGCCAGGGTCACGCCACGTACGTCGTCGATCAGCTGAACAGAGATGTTCTTGTTCGAACGGTGTACGGACAGACGCGGACGACCCGCGTTGACCTTGCGAAGTTTGTTCCGAACGCGCAGGCGGCGCTTCAGAAACAGGGTTCTTTTGCTGTTTGCCATTGTCTGCGTCCTTACTTCTTCTTGCCTTCCTTGCGGAAGATGAACTCGCCCTTATAGCGGATGCCCTTGCCTTTGTACGGCTCGGGGCGGCGCCACTCGCGGATTTTGGCCGCGGTTTCGCCCACCAGCTGCTGGTCGATACCTTCCACAACGATCTCGGTCTGCTTCGGTGCGGTGATGGTGACACCTTCCGGAGCTGTGAAATCAACATCGTGGCTATAACCCAGGTTCAGCTTCAGGGTGTTGCCCTGCATCTGCGCCCGGTAACCAACACCCTGGATCTCCAGCTCTTTTTTGAAGCCTTCGGTCACACCGGTTACCAGGTTGGCAACCATGGTGCGGCTCATGCCCCACTGCTGGCGGGCACGCTTGGACATGCCGCGAGGGTCGATCTTGACCACGTTGTCTTCAACCGACAGCGTCACGTCGTCGGTGGCGGTGAAGCTGCGGGTGCCTTTCGGACCTTTGACTTCGATGGTCTGACCCGACACAGAGGCGGTTACGCCGCTGGGCAGCTCGACCGGTTTTTTACCAATACGAGACATTGCAGACCTCCTTAGAAGACGGTGCAGAGCACTTCGCCGCCAACATTGTTGGAGCGAGCGTTTGCGTCCGACATCACACCTTTCGGAGTGCTGACAATCGACACGCCCAGACCCTGACGGACCTGCGGGATGTCATTGACGCCCATGTATACGCGGCGACCGGGTTTCGAAACCCGCTTCAGTTCGCGAATGACAGGGGTGCCTTCGTAGTATTTCAGGCTGATTTCGATGGCCGGATGACCGTTTTCACCGGTCGTCTTTTCATAGCCACGGATGTAGCCTTCGTCCGCCAGCACGTCCAGAACCCAAACACGCAGCTTCGACGCCGGAGTGGAAACGGTGGACTTGCCGCGCATTTGCGCGTTGCGGATACGGGTGAGCATATCGCCGATAGGATCATTCATATCTATGTCTCCCTTACCAGCTCGATTTCACCATGCCGGGGATCTGACCAGCAGAACCCAGCTCGCGCAGCATGATACGGCTGACCTTCAGCTTACGGTAGTAAGCGTGGGGACGACCGGTCAGCTGACAACGGTTGTGCAGACGGGTAGCCGAGCTGTTGCGCGGCAGTTTCGCCAGTTTCAGACGCGCTTTGAAACGCTCTTCCATCGGCTTGCTCTCGTCATTCGCGATTTCTTTCAGCTCGGCACGCTTTGCGGCATATTTGGCCACCAGGCGTTCGCGCTTCTTCTCGCGTTCGATCATTGCTTTTTTAGCCATGTCTCAATCCTCCCGGCGCTTACGCGTTGAACGGCATGTTGAATGCTTTCAACAGTGCCTTTGCTTCAGCGTCGGTTTTCGCTGTGGTGGCAATTACGATATCCAGGCCCCAGACCTCGTCGACCTTGTCGAAGTCGATTTCCGGGAACACGATGTGCTCTTTCATGCCCATGGCAAAGTTGCCACGACCGTCGAAAGAAGGCTTAACACCGCGGAAGTCACGAATACGCGGCATCGCGATCGTGATCAGACGATCCAGGAATTCGTACATCCGGTCACCGCGCAGGGTCACTTTCGCACCCAGCGGCATGTCTTCCCGGACGCGGAAACCCGCGATCGACTTCTTCGCCTTGGTTGCAACGGCCTGTTGACCGGCAATCGCAGTCAGGTCCTCGACAGCGGCTTTCGCTTTCTTCGAGTCTTTGACAGCCTCAGCACCACAACCGATGTTCAGAACGATTTTTTCCAGCTTGGGCAGCTGCATGTCGTTCTTGTAGCCGAACTCTTCTTTCAGAGCGGCACGGATGGTCTCGGCGTACTGCGCTTTCAGGCGCGGGGTGTAGGTTGCGTTATCAAGCATCGATCACGTCCCCTGTGGTCTTGGCGAAACGCACCTTCTTGTCACCTTCCATGCGGAAGCCAACGCGGGTTGCTTTGCCGTTCTTGTCCAGCAGTGCCAGGTTCGACAGCTCGATCGGGTTTGCCTGAGGCAGGCGACCACCTTGCGAGGTTTGCGACTGGCGGGTGTGGCGGATGGCGATGTTGATGCCATCGACCACAGCTTTGCCGGCTTTGGGGTCAACCGAGGTGATAGTTCCCTCTTTGCCCTTGTCCTTGCCGGCCAGCACGACGACCTTGTCGCCTTTGCGGAGTTTAGCAGCCATGATTACAGCACCTCCGGAGCCAGCGAGATGATTTTCATGAAGTTCTTCGCGCGCAGTTCACGAACAACGGGGCCAAAGATACGGGTACCTACGGGCTCGTTGTTGTTGTTCAGGATGACGGCGGCGTTGCGATCGAAACGGATCGCGGTGCCGTCTTCGCGACGGACTTCCTTGGCGGTGCGTACGACGACGGCCTTGCGGACGTCACCTTTCTTTACGCGGCCGCGCGGGATGGCTTCCTTCACCGAGACGACAATGATGTCGCCAACGGAGGCGTATTTACGCTTGGAACCACCCAGGACCTTGATGCACTGAACTCGGCGTGCGCCAGAGTTGTCAGCGACATCCAGATTGGTCTGCATCTGGATCATGTGGTTTCTCCCGACCTGTGGGGGCTGGTCTGATTAAATCCCCCAGGGTTTCGACAAATGAAAAATCCCGGAAGCTTACGCTTCCAGAACTTCCCAACGTTTCGTCTTCGATTTCGGCGCGCATTCGATGATGCGTACAGAGTCGCCGACCTTGAAGGCGTTCTTTTCGTCATGAGCCCGGTATTTCTTGGACTTACGAACGGTTTTGTGCAGCAGCGGGTGCTTGAAACGGCGCTCGACCAGCACGGTGATGGTCTGTTCGTTGGCGTCGCTGGTCACGGTGCCTTGCAGGATACGCTTGGGCATCTGATTACTCCTCGGATGCCGCGGCAGCGGCCTTTTCGTTCAGGATGGTTTTGACGCGGGCAGCGTTGCGGCGGGCCGCTTTGATGCCAGCAGTGTTTTCCAGCTGACCGGTTGCCTGTTGAAAGCGCAGGTTAAAGCTTTCTTTCTTCAGGTTGACCAGTTCCTCGCGGAGCTGATCAGGGGTCTTGTCACGCAGTTCTTGGGCGTTCATCGCCTTTTTCCTTTGCTCAATACACCAGAAGGCCCCGTACACGGGTCACCTTTGACCTGGTGGATGAATGATAGACATACGAATCGCCCGACAACGCCGGGAGACCGCAAGATGCCGCTCTATAGGGGGTTAGGGGTGGGGTGGCAAGGGAAAGTTTGCCATGCGGGAACAGGGAATTTCCCAAAATCAAAAACCCGCGTGTGTCACCGTGTCAGACCCTGGCTATTTGCCACTCTGGTCAATACGGACAGCATCTCGGAAACCTCTTCCAGTGAAAGACGGCCATGACCGTCCAGGAACGCTCCGATGTCACGCCCGGTATATCGCCCCGTCAGCTTCCCTTCCTCAAGGATCAGATTGTTTCGCACGAGCTCCACGGCGGTCACATGGCAAATACGGCATTTCTCGATGAAGATCCCGCCCGAGTCCCGGATAATTCGGAAGTGAGCAAGCAGAACCTCGGCCTTGTCCGGAGTCACCCCGCCATGACCGGAGCGCAGGTAAATTTCGACCGCCCGTCCGGACCGGGCTCCGACCAGCACGCCATCTGACACATTAAGTTCATCCCAAACGAAATCACCGGAATGGGGGGCGTGGCATCCGGAACAGCTGTTTTCGTAGATGCGGTGCGGGTCGACCTCCTGTCCCACAACGCCAGTCGCGCTTGAGACCAGTAGCCCTATGACCAATGTGACAAATCTCAGCACGGTGTGTCCGATCAAACCAGATACGCGGCACTCCGGTCCGACTCATCAGGCAGACCGACGCATTGGAGCGGAGTCTACAACGAGCAGGCTTAAGTGTGCTTGATCCCGATCAATCAAACAGGTGCAGAAGTCAGCCCTGCCAGAAACGGTCAGTCCCACTTATAGTTGAAACTCACCGAAATCCGCTCTTCCTCGGCCATGTTCATCGGCACCTCGTGGCGCAGCCAGCTTTCCCATAGCAGCACATCGCCCACCTGCGGCTTCATATAGATGAAGGGCTGCAAATCGCGTCGCCCGCCTTTCAGCCGCGTCGGCGCGGCCATCATGCGGCCCGAACGCGGGTCTTCCAGCTTTAGCGCGCTCGCGCCTTCAGGCATCGCCACATAGGTGGTGCCGGAAATCACACTGTGCGGGTGCAGATGGCTGGAATGCATGCCGCCTTCGGGCAAGATGTTGATCCACAGGTCTTCCAGCTTCAGCTTACCCTCGCCCAGATCAAACTCCAGATCCTTTGCAAAAGCCGCCACATGGCTGTCCAGCGCCTTGACCAGATCGGCGAATATCGGAAACCGCCAGGGCAGGTCGGTCAGCGAGGCATAGCTGGTGTAACCGGGATAGCCGTTTTCTTCGCACCAGTCCTGACCGGCCTCGTCATCCTCGGCGATGACAAGGCACGAGCTTTCCAACTCCTCCGCATCGATCGGGGGACCGAATTCGGACAAAGAGGCACGATAGAGGCGGGTGACGAAGAGTGATTCAATCTGTGGCATGGCGCCGTCTTAACCCAGCCGCGTGGCGAAGGCGATGGCTGTTTTGCGAGGCTCTGCCTCGCGCTCCGGGATATTTGCGGCCAGATGAAGAACGGATCCCCTGCTTCATCTGGCCAATAAATATCCCGGGGGAGGCGTCCGGCACGGGCGGGGGGGGCAGAGCCCCCTATAGAAAAACCCCCGCCGGTGTTCCGACGGGGGTCAATCTTGTCACGAGCGGGGGTGCCCCCGGATCGTTTACCAGTCTTCGCGAACCACGACGCGGGTCTTGATCGGCAGCTTCATCGCGGCCAGGCGCAGGGCCTCGCGGGCGATGTCGTCATTGACGCCGTCGATCTCGAACATCACGCGACCGGGCTTGACCTTGCAAACCCAGCGGTCGACCGAACCCTTACCTTTACCCATACGAACTTCGATCGGCTTTGCAGTGACCGGAGTGTCGGGGAAGATGCGGATCCAGACACGGCCCTGACGCTTCATGTGACGCGTCATGGCACGACGTGCAGCTTCGATCTGGCGTGCGGTTACACGCTCAGGCTCGATCGCTTTCAGGCCGTAGGTGCCAAAGTTCAGATCAGAGCCGCCCTTGGCTTCGCCCTTGATCCGGCCTTTGTGCAACTTGCGGAATTTTGTACGCTTTGGTTGAAGCATATCTTTCCCTCCTTAGCGACGACCGCCACCAGCACCACGAGGTGCAGGGCCGTCCTGGAGTTCCTGTGCTTTACGGTCACGTGCCTGCGGATCGTGCTCCATGATCTCCCCTTTGAAGATCCAGACCTTGATCCCGATGATCCCGTAGGGGGTCATCGCTTCGGCATGTGCGTAATCGATGTCGGCGCGCAGCGTGTGCAGCGGCACACGGCCTTCGCGGTACCATTCGGTCCGTGCGATTTCGGCACCACCCAGACGGCCAGCGACGTTCACCCGGATACCCAGGGCGCCCATGCGCATAGCGTTCTGTACGGCACGCTTCATCGCGCGGCGGAACGAAACACGGCGTTCCAGCTGCTGAGCGATCGACTCGGCAACCAGTTGACCGTCAAGTTCGGGCTTGCGCACTTCGACGATGTTCAGGTGCAGTTCGCTGTCGGTCATCGCAGCCAGCTTCTTGCGCAGGACTTCGATGTCCGCACCTTTCTTGCCGATGATGACACCCGGACGTGCGGTGTGGATCGTAACGCGGCACTTCTTGTGCGGACGTTCGATGATCACACGGGCAACACCGGCCTGCTTGCACTCTTTCTGGATGAACTCACGGATCTTGAGGTCTTCCAGCAGAAGATCACCGTAGTCCTTGGTATCTGCGTACCAGCGGCTGTCCCAGGTGCGGTTGACCTGAAGGCGCATGCCGATCGGATTGACTTTATGTCCCATTAGGCTTGCTCCTCAACTTGACGCACCTTGATGGTGATCTCCGAGAACGGCTTCATGATCTTGCCGAAACGGCCACGGGCACGCGGGCGACCGCGCTTCATGACCAGGTTCTTGCCAACCCAGGCTTCGGCGACGATCAGCTCGTCAACGTCCAGGTTGTGGTTGTTTTCGGCATTCGCGATTGCGGACTGCAGGCACTTCTTGACGTCCTGCGCGACGCGCTTGTTCGAGAAAGTCAGGTCGGTCAGGGCCTTCTCGACTTTCTTGCCGCGGATCATTTGCGCAACCAGGTTCAGTTTCTGCGGGCTGGTGCGAAGCATGCGCGTTTTCGCCATTGCTTCGTTTTCAGCCACGCGGCGGGGGTTCTTTTCCTTGCCCATGACTTACTTCCGCTTCGCTTTTTTGTCTGCGGCGTGGCCATAATAGGTCCGGGTCGGCGAATATTCACCGAACTTCTGACCGATCATGTCTTCCGAGACGTTTACCGGGATATGCTTCTGGCCGTTGTACACACCAAAGGTCAGACCCACGAACTGGGGCAGAATGGTGGAACGACGCGACCAGATTTTGATGACTTCGTTGCGGCCCGACTCGCGCGCTGCTTCGGCTTTTTTCAGCACGTAAGCATCGACGAAAGGACCCTTCCAAACAGAGCGAGACATGGATTAACGTCCCTTCTTCTTGGCGTGCCGCGAGCGGATGATCAGCTTCTGGGACGCTTTGTTCTTGTTGCGGGTACGCTTACCCTTGGTGTCCTTACCCCACGGCGTAACCGGCGTACGGCCACCCGAGGTACGACCCTCACCACCACCATGCGGGTGATCGATCGGGTTCATAGCAACACCACGAACCGACGGACGAACGCCCTTGTGGCGCATACGACCGGCTTTACCGAGGTTCTGGTTGCTGTTGTCGGGGTTGGACACGGCACCGATGGTGGCCATGCATTCCTGACGGACCATGCGCAGCTCGCCCGAGCTCAGACGGATCTGAGCGTAACCGCCATCGCGGCCCACGAATTGCGCGTAAGTACCGGCCGCACGTGCGATCTGACCGCCTTTGCCAGGCTTCATCTCGATGTTGTGGACGATGGTACCGATGGGCATGCCCGAGAACGGCATTGCGTTGCCCGGCTTGATATCGGCCTTTGCCGATGCGATGACCTTGTCACCAACAGCCAGACGCTGCGGAGCCAGGATATACGCCTGCTCGCCGTCTTCGTATTTTACCAGTGCGATGAACGCGGTCCGGTTCGGGTCATATTCGATCCGCTCGACGGTTGCCGCGACATCAAATTTGTTCCGTTTGAAGTCAACGATCCGGTAGAGACGCTTTGCGCCACCGCCGCGGCGGCGTGAAGTGATCCGTCCGGTGTTGTTCCGGCCGCCCGATTTGGTCAAACCCTCTGTGAGAGACTTGACCGGACGTCCTTTCCAAAGCTCCGAACGGTCGATCAGCACCAGCCCGCGCTGGCCCGGCGTCGTCGGCTTGTACGACTTGAGTGCCATGCTTTCTGTCTTCCGTTTAGCAAGTGCAGGGGAGGTCCCCCGCTATGTGATAGGCCCCCGTAGGTGCCAAAGGTATAGGGCTCCGAAGGTCCCCGGTTGCAAAATATCTAAGGCCCCGGAACGAATCCGAGGCCGCAAGATTGGGTGCGTTTAGCAGTGTTGGCGGTGGGTGTCTATGGGTATTTTCTGATGTCAGGTGTAGCTCAAAAAACATATCTCAAAAGTACATCTTCCCATGATCAAATTTGATTATACCACTGCGCTAACCTTGCTTGCCCTTTTCGTCTCACGGTGGAATGCTCTTAATGCGACACGGCAAAGACCGTACCGCCAAGTCAACACTTGGCAGATCAAGCGCAAAAAAAACAAGGGTACAAATGAGCAACAAAATTATTTTTTCGGCGGATTCTAGCATTGGTAACGTGTCTGCTGAAACCGACGATGAATTTCTCTTCAAGTGTTTTGTCGATCATCCTGCTCTGGCTTCAATCAAGGACATGAGTACGGCCAAGATGTTCCTGTTGGGTAGCACAGGTGTGGGAAAGACAGCGTTTTTAAGGATGATCGAGAAAAACGAGAACGCAAAGTTCCTAGAACTTCAGGAGCTTTCGATGAGCTATTTGTCCAATAGTGACACCATACAGTTCCTTCGAAAAATCGACGTTGATATATCTTTCTTCCTGCAAGCTCTTTGGCGGCACGTCATTTGCATCGAATTGATAAAGATGGCCACCCAAATCGAAGACAGAGACGATACCAAGGGGTTCATTTCAAAACTCTTCAATCGAGGTAGAGAGGACGCGACTCGAAAAAGCTTCATCGAGTTTGTTGAGAACAATCAAGGTAGCTTTTGGAACACAGTCGATCAAACAGTGATCGAGGTGGCCAACAAACTAGAAAAGAACATCTCAGCTGAGTTCGGTGCTGAAATCCAAAAAGCCTCAACACGAGCTGGATACTCTCGAGGATTGAGCGAAGAAAAGAAAACTCAGTTTCAGCAAAGAGCAAAGAAATTTGTCAATTCGTCACTTTTGGCTGAACTGTCCAAGGTTGTTAATGGACTAGCAAGATACTTATCTGAGCGCCCAGACAACTATTACATTCTGATTGATGGGCTTGATGAACATTGGATCGAACCGGAAATAAAGAACACGATCATTCATTCGCTTTTCGAGGCATGCAAAGGGCTGCGCAAGATAAGAAACTTGAAGGTCATAGTTTCGATACGCAACGACGTCTACGAGAAGATGAATATGGAGCATCCACCTTCTCAAGGACAGCTGGAGAAAAACGAAGACTACATTGTTCGGATAAAATGGACGAAAGAACAGTTGTGGGAGCTGGTGGAGAGACGCATTGGCCATCTTTATCGGTGGAAATACACCAAAGATAATGTGCACTTCGTAGATTTGTTCAAACAAAGCTATGACAACAAAAAACGGACCTGGATATACATTGTTGAACGATCTTTGATGCGGCCTCGCGACGTGATCAAGTACGTCAATTTTTGTTTCACGGCTGCTGAGGGAAAAACGGAGATCAGCAAAACAGACTTTGGAAATGCGGAGAAGTCTTATTCAGATGACAGACTCGAGGCGCTGGAGTCTGAATGGCGGCCAGTCTTTGGTGGGATCGGAATACTACTAAGGCAATTGTCTAACAGAGCTACCTATTTCCCCGTAAGTGAGTTTTGCCATACCAAGTTCGTCGACGAACTAGCAATGGACTTTGCGTCTGCAGACGCAGCTCAGACTGACCCAATTTGGGAAAAGCTTGAGGAAGCAACAAAAGTCGAAGGATCAGCAGAGCCAATTGAGTTTTGCAAGGAAGTTTTTCATAGACTTCACCTTGTTGGCGCAGTTGGTTTGAAATTGTCATCAACTGCCGCGTGGCATTGGGTGTACCAGACTCACAAACCAGTCTCCAAAAACTCCATCAGCGAAGACACCAAGGTAACAATTCATCCCATGCTCTGGCGAGCCTTTGAAAACATTGAGCGGAAGGAACATCGTTCCTAGGCGTATCAACGCCTCAACAAAAAACCCCCGCTTACGCGGGGACCTTTACCTCTTTCCAAAGACGGGTTCGATCAGAGACCGGTGGACACGTCGATGGTGTTGCCCTCTTCCAAGGTCACATAGGATTTCTTGACGTCTTTCCGATTGCTCAGCTAGCAGGAGAACCTATCCCTCACCCATAAAGCGCGCGGGCCTCGGCGAAGGACAGCAGTCGGCGGCTTTGCTCATCCCACAGGTGCAGGCGCGCGTTGGCGAGGCTTTCGCGGATGGTCATCCGGTTGCTGTTGGCCAGCTCATCATGGTCGCGCAGCACTTCGGTCAGGCGATAGAACGGAATGCGGCTGTACAAATGATGCACGTGGTGGATGCCGATATTGGCGGTGAACCACTGCAACACGGACGGCAATATATAATGAGAGCTTCCGTGCAGCGCCGCTTCGTGCAACTGCCAGTCTTCATCGGCGTCCCAATGCGTGTCCTCGAACTGGTGTTGCACATAGAAAAGCCATACCCCGGCGGTGGCGGCAATCAGGGTCGAGGGCAGGAAGATCAGAACCATCGGCATCAGCCCGCCAAAATAGTAAATGGCCACAAGCGCAACCAGAATGGCAAGATTGGTGGCCATCGCGCTGACCCAGAACCGGACGCTGTCGGTCAGGCCCAGTGGAAGGCGGTTCTGAAACAGGAACAGATAACCGGGGCCAAAGACGAACAGGGTGATCGGGTTTCGATACACGCGATACCAGAACCGGTTCATCGGGGTTTTTGCCTGATATTCGGCCACGGTCAGGGTGTGGATATCGCCCATCCCGCGCTTGCCCAGATTGCCGGAACTGTTGTGATGTGTGGAATGCGTGCGGCGCCAGACATCATACGGTGTCAGCGTCAGAACTCCGATCGTGCGTCCAACCCAGTCGCTGACCGTGCGGTTCTTGAAGAACGCGCCGTGCCCGCAATCATGCTGGATGGCAAACAGGCGCAACAGAAAGGCCGCGTTGAGAACGGAAATCGCAAAAGCCAGCCAATAGCTGACCGACAGCGACATCCAGGACAAGGCCCAAAGCGCGAAGAAGGGGATGATACTGACGCCCAGTTCAAACGCGCTGCGCAGCTGATCGGGTTCGCGATATTTGGCAAGCGTTGTGACCCAGTCACGTGCAGCGGTAGCCCCAGGCTGTGTCCGGGTCGAAAGAGTGGTTTCAGTCATGCGCCTGCCAAGTTCTTGTTTGTGGCAATCCGGATAGACTACCGCCCGGTCATGGCAAGCGATATTTGCCAAAATCGCCATATTTCGTGCTCAATTTTCGGTCAGACCCCGGTGAAGGTGTCCTTTTGGGTTCACCTTGCGGGGCCGGTCGCGGGGCTTTGGCCGGTCAGGCCAAGCGGCTGGCGATCTACAGGCTTGCCAAGGGGGATCATCGGGCCTATACGCCTGCGGTGGCTTTTTGGCCGCGAGAATCAAAACCAAGAAATGCCGTGTTTGGCCCATCACGCTTCGGGGGTCATATCCGGCTTAGGAGAAGCGAAATGAAACTGAACGAATTGCGCGACAATCCTGGCGCCGCCCCGAAACGCACCCGCGTTGGCCGTGGTCCGGGTTCCGGCAAAGGTAAAATGGGTGGCCGTGGTATCAAAGGCCAGAAATCCCGCTCGGGTGTGGCCATCAACGGCTATGAAGGCGGTCAGATGCCCTTGTACCAGCGTCTGCCCAAGCGTGGCTTCAACAAGCCCAACCGCAAGGCATTCGCCGTCATCAATCTGGGCCTGATCCAGAAATTCGTCGAAGCCGGCAAGTTGGACGCCAAGGCTGCGATCACCGAAGACGCTCTGGTTGCGTCCGGTCTGGTCCGCCGCAAGCTGGACGGTATCCGCGTTCTGGCCAAAGGCGAGATCAGCGTCAAGGTTGATCTGGAAGTGACCGGTGCGTCGAAAGCTGCTGTCGAGGCAGTTGAAAAAGCGGGCGGTTCACTGAAAGTCACAAAAGCCGCTGCGGCAGAGTAAGCGCTTGTGAGCGGGCAAAGACCCGCTTACATAGACTTCAGAGTTTTCCAAGACGCCGTCCGAGCCGGAAAACGGTTCCGGGCGGCGTTTGCATAAGAGAGACCGACTTTATGGTATCAGCAGCAGAACAAATGGCAGCCAACACAAGCTGGGCTGCCCTTGGCAAGGCCACCGATCTGCGCAACCGCATCCTGTTCACGCTGGGTTTGCTGATCGTCTATCGTCTGGGCACCTTCATTCCGGTGCCGGGGATCGACGGAGCAGCATTGCGCGAGTTCATGGAACAGGCGGGGCAGGGCATCGGCGGCATGGTTTCGATGTTTACAGGCGGGGCGCTTGGCCGAATGGGCATCTTTGCCCTTGGCATCATGCCCTATATCTCGGCCTCGATCATCGTGCAGCTGCTGACATCGATGGTTCCCGCGCTCGAACAGCTCAAGAAAGAGGGCGAGCAGGGCCGCAAGAAGATCAACCAATACACCCGTTTCGGCACCGTGGCGCTGGCCACCGTTCAGGCCTATGGTCTGGCTGTTTCGCTGGAATCGGGCGATCTGGCGACCGATCCGGGGCTGTATTTCCGCATGTCGACCATGATCACGCTGGTCGGCGGCACCATGTTCCTGATGTGGCTGGGTGAGCAGATCACCGCGCGCGGCATCGGCAACGGTATCTCTCTGATCATTTTCGTCGGCATCATCGCCGAGGTCCCCGCCGCCCTGGCGCAGTTCTTCGCGTCGGGCCGTTCGGGCGCAATCAGCCCCGCCGTGATCGTTGGTGTGATCGTAATGGTGATCGCCGTGATCATGTTCGTGGTCTTCATGGAACGGGCGCTGCGAAAGATCCATATTCAGTACCCGCGCCGTCAGGCCGGGATGAAAATCTACGAAGGCGGCTCCAGCCACCTGCCGGTCAAGGTCAACCCCGCAGGCGTGATCCCGGCGATCTTTGCCAGCTCGCTGCTGCTGCTGCCGGTGACGATCTCGACCTTCTCGTCGGGCGCTGCAAACGGGCCGGTCATGTCGTGGCTGCTGGCCAATTTCGGCCCCGGACAGCCGCTGTACCTGCTGTTCTTCGCGTCGATGATCGTGTTCTTCGCCTATTTCTACACGTTCAACGTGTCGTTCAAACCGGATGATGTGGCGGACAACCTGAAGAAGCAGAACGGGTTCGTGCCCGGTATCCGTCCGGGCAAGAAAACCGCCGAGTATCTGGAATACGTGGTCAACCGCGTGCTGGTGCTGGGGTCGGCCTATCTGGCTGCCGTCTGTCTGCTGCCTGAAATCCTGCGGGGCCAATTTGCCATCCCGTTCTATTTCGGCGGCACCTCGGTTCTGATTATCGTCTCCGTGACCATGGACACGATCCAGCAGGTTCAGAGCCATCTTCTGGCGCATCAATACGAAGGGCTTATCGAAAAGTCTCAACTGCGCGGCAAAAGCAAGAAACGCGGCAGGAAGGGACCCTCTCGTCGATGAATATCATTCTGTTGGGCCCCCCGGGGGCCGGGAAAGGAACGCAGGCGCGTCACTTGGTTGAAACACGCGGCATGGTACAGCTCAGCACGGGCGACATGCTGCGCGAAGCCAAGACCTCGGGCACCGAGATGGGCCGGAAGGTTGCGGCGATCATGGATGCGGGCAAGCTGGTCACCGATGAAATCGTGATCGGCCTGATCGAAGAGAAACTGACCACCGAAACAGGCGCCGGTTTCATCTTTGACGGCTTTCCCCGCACGCTGGCGCAGGCAGATGCTCTGGCTGCTTTGCTGGCCAAGCTGGGCCAGTCGCTGCACACCGTGATCGAGATGCGCGTCGATGACGACGCGCTGGTGGGCCGGATCACCGCACGCTCAACCTGTGGTGGCTGTGGCGAGGTCTATAACGACAACACCAAGCCAATTCCGGCGGATGGCAAATGCACCAATTGCGGCAAGGAAAATGACTTCCAGCGCCGCGCCGATGACAACGAAGACAGCCTGCGCACACGGTTGATGGAGTACTATAAAAAGACCTCGCCGCTGATCGGTTATTACTACGCCAAGGGCGATCTGCGTCCGGTGAATGGGCTGGCGGATATCAAGGAAGTCACCGCGTCGATCGAGGCGATACTGGGTTAGTCCGCCGGGACTTCGTATGATTTATCGAAACGCAGCTGTGCCTCCTGAATTGGAGCCAAAGATTGATCTTTATAGAGATCTTTTGGAAGAGGGGCGCAGCCTTTTCATAAAGTCTACGAAGCGATGGTTCTTGCTTGGATTACCCATCGTTGCATTGTGGCTGTTCTTGGCAGAGTACATTTTGCAGCATATCAGCGTGTCTCTGTTTTACCTCCTTACTGTATTTGGTCTACCTGCTTTGATCACGTGGGATATCCGCCGTAAGCGGGATGCTTTGCAAAACCAGATTTTCGCTATTCAGTATGAGTTTCAACGAAAGGGATTGAGCATCGCTCACGATCCAGGGTCAAACATCAGCGTTGATAAGTGGTCTTAACTGCTCCAAAGTTCGCGATATCTAGGCTTTTGAGTTCTCTTTAATTACCTTCGAGATTGACGGTCCTCGTTTCGGACTTGACGCCAGCGCCAAAAGCCCATATCGACCCCCATCCCTAAAGGGAATCAAGACCGCATGCGGGATTCGTCCCAATTGCCCCGACCACCTCGAATAATACTGGACCCTCTGGCGTCACTGCCACGGTAAAGTGTTGTGAAAAAAGGTTCCGGAGTTACGGAACCGCAACAAAAAGGAAAGTGACACGTGGCACGTATTGCCGGCGTAAACATCCCGACTGCAAAGCGGGTGCCAATCGCCCTCACATATATCACCGGTATCGGCAACACCTCGGCCAAAGCGATCTGCGAAGCCGTGGGCATTGAAGCGCACCGCCGCGTCAATGAACTGTCGGATGCCGAAGTTCTGGCCATCCGCGAACATATCGACGCCAACTACACCGTCGAAGGTGACCTGCGTCGCGAAGTTCAGATGAACGTCAAGCGTCTGATGGACCTGGGCTGCTATCGCGGTCTGCGTCACCGCCGCAACCTGCCGGTTCGCGGTCAGCGTACCCACACCAACGCTCGTACCCGCAAAGGCCCCGCAAAGGCCATTGCCGGTAAGAAGAAATAAGGGAGGGTCTGACCGATGGCACGCGATAAGACTCGCATCAAGCGCAAAGAGCGCAAGAACATCGCATCGGGCGTTGCCCATGTGAACTCGACCTTCAACAACACCAAGATCCTGATCTCGGACGTACAGGGCAACGCCATCTCGTGGTCGTCTGCCGGTACCATGGGCTTCAAGGGATCGCGGAAATCTACTCCGTATGCCGCGCAGATGGCTGCGGAAGACGCAGGCAAGAAAGCGCAGGAACATGGCGTCAAGACGCTGGAAGTCGAAGTTCAGGGCCCCGGTTCGGGCCGTGAATCGGCTCTGCGTGCGCTGGCTGCCGTGGGCTTCAACATCACGTCGATCCGCGACGTGACACCGATTGCTCACAACGGCTGCCGTCCGCCGAAGCGTCGTCGCGTCTAAGCGATCTGGAATTAAGCTGGGGCTGTGTTTTTACACGGCCCCAGCACGTCATTTTGAACCTCGGGCGTCTGCACCTTGTTGGTCATGGGGCGCGGGCAGGAATGGAGGGATTACATGATCCACAAGAATTGGGCAGAATTGATCAAGCCGACCCAGCTGGAAGCCAAGCCGGGCAACGACCCTGCGCGTCAGGCGACACTGGTTGCCGAACCGCTGGAACGTGGTTTTGGTCTGACCCTGGGCAACGCCCTGCGTCGCGTTTTGATGAGCTCGCTGCAAGGCGCGGCCATCACCAGCGTCCAGATCGACAACGTCCTGCACGAGTTCTCGAGCGTGGCGGGTGTGCGTGAAGACGTCACCGACATCATCCTGAACCTCAAGCAGGTTTCCTTGCGCATGGAAGTCGAAGGCCCCAAGCGCCTGTCGATCAATGCCAAAGGCCCGGCAATAGTTACGGCTGGTGACATCAGCGAAAGCGCAGGTATCGAGGTTCTGAACCGCGATCACGTCATCTGTCACCTGGATGACGGCGCCGACCTGTTCATGGAGCTGACCGTCAACACCGGCAAGGGTTACGTTTCGGCTGAAAAGAACAAGCCGGAAGATGCGCCCATCGGTCTGATCCCGATCGACGCGATCTATTCGCCGGTCAAGAAAGTCGCCTATGACGTTCAGCCGACCCGCGAAGGCCAGGTTCTGGACTATGACAAGCTGACCCTGAAGATCGACACCGATGGTTCGATCACCCCCGATGACGCACTGGCCTACGCCGCGCGCATCCTGCAGGATCAGCTGTCGATCTTCGTGAACTTCGATGAGCCGGAATCGGCTGGTCGCCAGGACGAAGATGATGGTCTGGAGTTCAACCCGCTGCTGCTCAAGAAAGTGGACGAGCTGGAACTGTCGGTCCGTTCGGCAAACTGCCTGAAGAACGACAACATCGTCTATATCGGCGACCTGATCCAGAAGACCGAAGCCGAGATGCTGCGCACCCCGAACTTCGGCCGCAAGTCGCTGAACGAGATCAAGGAAGTGCTGTCCGGCATGGGTCTGCACCTCGGCATGGATGTCGAGGACTGGCCGCCCGACAACATCGAAGATCTGGCAAAGAAATTCGAAGACGCGTTCTAAGCATCTTCGACTGCGGCGGCGGGGCCAACCTGCCGTCGCAGGTTTTGTACATTTTGGACCAATCGGGTCCGAAAGCCGGTACAAAACGTACAATCCGGGCAATCCCGCCCCAAGGTGAGCTTCTGACACGCATCGGAAGCCGGACAAAGCAAAACGCGAAAGAAGGAATTGAAAAATGCGTCACGCACGTGGTTACCGCCGCCTGAACCGTACTCATGAGCACCGCAAGGCTCTGTTTGCAAACATGGCTGGCTCGCTCATCGAACATGAGCAGATCAAGACAACTCTGCCCAAGGCAAAAGAACTGCGCCCGATCATCGAAAAACTGATCACCCTGGGCAAGCGCGGCGACCTGCACGCCCGCCGACAGGCCGCAGCACAGCTGAAAGAAGACAAAGATGTCACCAAGCTGTTCGAAGTTCTGGGCCCCCGCTATGCCGAGCGTCAGGGCGGTTATGTCCGCATCCTGAAAGCCGGCTTCCGCTATGGTGACATGGCTCCGATGGCGATCATCGAATTCGTCGATCGCGACATTGATGCCAAAGGCGCCGCGGACAAAGCCCGTACTGCTGCCGAAGAAGCCGCAGCCGAAGAATAAGCACTAAGGTCATCGACCTAATGCGCCTGCCCGAGCAATCGGGCAGGCTTTTTTTGTGCCTCAGCCAGCCGATTGTCATCATGTGGTTTGTCCATTAAGTTCAAACCGTTATGACAAATAAACCTGCAACTGGATACTCGGGCAAACCGCTCTGGTCGAAACTGGGTTTCAAACCCGGATATGCGGTCCGCACGCTCAACGCTCCTGCCCATTATCCCAACCTGGCAGCCGGTGCCGACGGTGTTCTGTTCGACCCTGCAGCCGATCCTGCGGATGCGGTTCACATGTTCCTGAACCATCCGGACCAGATCGCCGAATTGGCCGCTGAGCAGATCGCCCACATACGGCCCGGAGGAATGCTGTGGGTCTCCTGGGCCAAGAAATCTTCGCCCCTGCACGCAGGTGTGACCGAGGATATGCTGCGCAGTGAAATCCTGCCGCTGGGCTGGGTCGACGTGAAGGTTTGCGCGGTTGACGCCGATTGGTCCGGGCTCAAGTTCCTGCGCCGCCAAAGCTGAGCGCGCGGCTTGCATTTATCGCCTTTGCCCCGCATATCCCAAGGATAATCAAATCCGGAGCCCCCATGATCCGCGCATCCTTCATCTCTCTTATGCTTGTCATGGCCCTGCCAGCATTTGCCGAAACCCGCGTCCCGCAATCGCAGTCCGAAATCTCTCTGGGCTTTGCTCCGGTGGTCAAAAAGGCCTCGCCTGCGGTGGTGAATATCTACGCCAAGATCGTGCGGCAGGGGCGGGCCAGCCCGTTTTACTCGGACCCGTTCTTTCGGGATTTCTTTGGCGGAAGCCTGGGAACGCCGCAGCCGCGGGTTCAGAACTCGCTGGGTTCCGGGGTCATCCTGTCTGAAGATGGCTACGTTGTGTCCAACTACCATGTTGTAGGCTCGGCGACCGAGATCAGAGTCGTGACAACCGACCGGCGCGAATTTTCTGCCACGGTCGTACTGGGGCACGAAGAAAGCGACATTGCGATCCTGCGTCTGGAAGAGGCGCAAGACCTGCCCTACCTGACCCTGCGCGATTCCGATCAGGTCGAGGTTGGCGAACTGGCCCTTGCCATCGGCAACCCGTTCGGGGTGGGGCAGACGGTGTCCTCTGGCATCATCTCGGGCTTGGCGCGTACAGGTACGGCGACGGGCAATGCGCGCGGGTATTTCATTCAGACAGATGCAGCGATCAATCCGGGGAATTCCGGCGGTGCGCTGATTGATGTGAACGGGGACCTTATCGGGATCAACACCTCTATTCTAACACGCTCGGGCGGGTCGAATGGCATCGGTTTTGCCATCCCCGCAAATCTTGTGGCCGAGTTTCTGAAACAGGCCCAGCAGGGCAATGACAGTTTTATCAGCCCCTGGGCAGGCATGACCGGTCAACATATGAGCGCGGATATTGCTGAATCCCTTGGTCTTGCCATCCCGCTGGGTGTTGTCATCTCGGACCTTCATGACCTTAGCCCGCTGCGCGAGGCGGGGCTTAAGGTGGGGGACGTCGTGACCCATGTGGACGGGGACGAAGTGAACTCGCCTGCCGAGATGAAGTTTCGCATGTCCGTAGCGGGGGTGGGGGGAACATCGGTTCTGACACGGCTGCGCGGCACCCAGAGCGAAGAGGTTGAGGTGGCACTGATCAAAGCGCCGGAAACCCCCGCCGCTGAAAAGACGACATTGGATGAAGACACTGTCCTGCCGGGGCTGGTGGTGTCCCGCGTCAACCCTGCGGTGATCTCCGATATGGGCTTGCCACTGTCCCAGACAGGTGTCGTTGTTGTTGATCCCGGCCCCTATGGTGGACGCGCGGGTTTGCGATCGGGGGATATTCTTGAAAGCATCAATTCCAATGACATCGAACGTCCTGGGGATGTGGAGAATGCGCTGACAGATCCGGGTCGTCGTGTGCAGATGGGTCTTCTGCGCGGTGGCCGGTCAGTCTCATTGCGGTTCCGGCTGTAACCCGTGAGCGATCTGTTCGATACCGGGCCAACGGAACCCACCGCTGCGCCACACCGTCCCCTGGCGGACCGGTTGCGCCCGCAGTCACTGGCCGAGGTCATCGGTCAGGAACAGGTTCTTGGCCCGGATGCGCCGCTGGGGGTCATGCTGGCGTCAGGCAGTCTGTCCAGCCTGATCTTCTGGGGGCCGCCCGGTGTCGGCAAGACGACGATCGCACGGTTGCTGGCGCAGGAAACCGATCTGCAATTCGTTCAGATCAGTGCGATTTTCACCGGTGTTCCGGATTTGAAGAAGGTTTTCGAAGCGGCCAAGATCAGGCGCCAGAACGGGCAGGGGACCTTGCTGTTCGTGGACGAGATCCACCGCTTCAACAAGGCGCAGCAGGACGGGTTTCTGCCGCATATGGAGGACGGCACGATCCTTCTGGTCGGGGCAACGACCGAAAACCCGTCCTTTGAGCTGAACGCCGCGGTTCTCAGCCGGTCGCAGGTTCTGGTGCTGGAACGGCTTGGCCTTTCCGATCTTGAACGCCTGACCCAGCGCGCCGAAAAAGAGCTGGACCGCGCGCTACCGTTGACACCCGCAGCCCGCGATGCGTTGCAGGAAATGGCAGATGGTGACGGGCGGGCGTTGCTAAACCTGATCGAACAGGTCTCGGCCTGGAAGGTGGATGCGCCACTGGACACGGACGCTCTGTCGACGCGGCTGATGCGGCGGGCGGCGAAATATGACAAGTCGGGCGATGAACATTACAACCTGATTTCAGCCCTGCACAAATCGGTGCGCGGGTCCGACCCGGATGCGGCGCTGTACTGGTTCGCGCGAATGCTGACAGGGGGCGAAGACCCGCGCTATCTGGCGCGTCGGATCACACGGATGGCGGTCGAGGATATCGGCCTGGCCGATCCGCAGGCACAGGCCATTTGCCTGCAATCCTGGGAAACGTATGAGCGGCTCGGCTCTCCCGAAGGTGAGCTGGCGCTGGCGCAGGCGCTGGTCTATCTGGCCCTGGCCCCGAAATCCAACGGTGCTTATGTCGGCTATAAGGCAGCGATGCGGCTGGCCAAGCAATCAGGCAGCGAGCCACCACCCAAACATATCCTGAATGCCCCTACATCAATGATGAAGGATCAGGGATATGGTGCCGGCTATGCGTATGACCATGACGCCGAAGACGGGTTTTCCGGTCAGAACTATTTCCCTGAAACGATGAAACGCCCGGTTCTGTATCAACCGGTCGAGCGTGGGTTCGAGCGTGAGCTGAAAAAGCGCCTCGATTACTTCGCCAAGCTTCGGACCCAGCGCAACAGCTAGGCTGGCTGGGAATGTATTGATCGTGCCGAGAAGTGGCGGGCGGTGCTGAGCCCCCTCGAACGCCAAAGGTTCCTGTCTGATACCTTGACTCTTGCCGCATTGCGCGCGAGAGACCCCCATGATTTCTGGGACACGGACAAAGACACAATCCGGGCGGATCACCCGCGCGGCGCAAGGGGCAATGGCATGAGTGGCGTACAGATGATTACAGTCGCTGAAGGGGACGGCGATCAGCGTGTGGACCGCTGGTTGCGCCGCCTGTTCCCGCATGTCAGCCAGGGCCGCATCGAAAAGATGTGCCGCAAGGGAGAACTGCGTGTGGATGGCAGTCGGGCCAAGGCCTCGACCCGATTGGAGGTCGGGCAGGTGGTTCGTGTACCGCCATTGCCGGGGCCTGATCACAAACCGGTTGAGGTCAGGCATCGTATCTCGGATGCGGATGCCAAGATGATCCAGTCCTGCGTGATCTACCGTGATGATCACATTCTGGCCCTGAACAAGCCGCAGGGCCTGCCGGTACAGGGCGGCAGCGGGCAGACCCGGCATGTCGACAGCCTGTCCGAGGCGTTGCGGTTTGGGTATGACGAAAACCCGCGTCTGGTTCACCGCCTGGACAAGGACACGTCAGGAGTTCTGCTGCTGGCCCGCACGCGCGAAGCCGCGAAGGGGCTGACAGCCGCTTTCCGTCACCGCGATACACGCAAGATTTACTGGGCGCTGGTTGCAGGTGTTCC
Organism: Ruegeria sp. O5; assembly: GCF_056535105.1. Classification (NCBI taxonomy): domain Bacteria; kingdom Pseudomonadati; phylum Pseudomonadota; class Alphaproteobacteria; order Rhodobacterales; family Roseobacteraceae; genus Ruegeria; species Ruegeria sp. O5. Next base: position 28,433 of record NZ_JBQERN010000020.1, read on the forward strand.
CACGCCATATCTGGGTGAAATCAAGACGGGTCTTGTGAAAGCAGCCGGTCATGGCGCCCACGGCGAGGGTGAAAAGATGATCCCCGTCCATATGAACGAGATCGACAGCACCCCCGGTGCGAAACGGGCACATACACATTATGCGACCCTCTACCGGGTGGCCGGGCGCGCCGCTTGGGTGGCGATGGAGCCAATCACGGGCCGCACCCACCAACTGCGCGCGCATATGGCAGCGATCGGGCATCCGATCATAGGCGACGGCAAATACGGTGGCTCGGGGCAGGAAAACCTGGGTGATGGCTGGGGCGCACAATTGGGTGGGATCATCAGCAAAAAGCTGCATCTGCACGCGCGGCGACTGTCATTCCTGCATCCGATCACGCGCAAACCTGTGACCGTGACAGCGCCCTTGCCAGAACATATGAAACACAGCTGGGACACCTTCGGCTGGACCGAGGATCTGGCCGCCGACGACCCGTTTGAGGCGCTGCAATGAGCGCACCCCTGCGGCTGGTTCTATTTGATGTCGATGGCACTCTGGTCGACAGTCAGGGCAGTATCGTTCACGCCATGACCACCAGCTTTCAGGCCGCGTCGGTACCTGTACCGACGCGAGAGGTGATCCTGTCCATTGTCGGGCTGTCCCTGCCACATGCCATCGCACGATTGGTGCCGGACCAACCTTCCTCGGTCCAGAACGATCTCGTTGAAGGGTACAAGGAAGCTTATCACGCGCATCGCTTGGATTTGGGCGCTGCCAGCTCTCCGCTCTATCCCGGCGCGCGAGAGACGATTGAAGCCTTGCACGCCGTACCCGAAGTGCTTCTTGGGGTGGCAACCGGCAAATCCAAGCGCGGACTTGATGCGTTGATCGAAGTGCATGGGCTTGAGCGCTACTTCGTCACCCGGCAGGTCGCCGACCACCATCCGTCGAAACCGCATCCTTCCATGGTGCAGGCCGCGTTGGCCGAGACCGGTGTCGAATCCGACTGCGCGGTGATGGTCGGCGATACAAGCTATGACATGGACATGGCTGCCGCTGCCGGGGTGCGCGGCATCGGCGTGGCATGGGGGTACCATGATCGGTTTGCTTTGACCTCGGCCTTCTGCGTGATTGAGACCTTTGACCAGTTGCCCACTGCGCTGGCCGGGATATGGAACTGAAACATGAGTGACTGGAAACCGAAACGCTTCTGGAAAGAAAGCCGGACCATCGATGTTGAAGGTGGGTTTACGGTTGAACTGGATGGCCGCCGCGTCAAGACCCCTGCCAAAGCAGCGTTGATCCTGCCGACCCGCGCCATGGCCGAAGCGGTTAAAGCGGAATGGGATGCTCAGCAGAGTGAGGTAGATCCGTCGACGATGCCATGCACCCGATCAGCGAATGCGGCAATCGACAAGGTTCGGTCCCAGCATGGGGAAGTTGCCGACATGCTTGCGGATTACGGCGATTCCGACCTGCTATGTTATCGGGCGACACACCCGTCAGAGTTGCAGGAACGTCAAAGCGCCGAATGGGACCCGGCACTGGATTGGGCCGAGGTCGCACTGTCTGCTCGCTTGCGGCCAGTTATCGGTGTGCTGCACAAGCCGCAATCTGACGCAGCCCTGTCGGCGCTGCGTGCTCGCGTCCATGCGCTGGATGCGTTCCAACTGGCGGCGTTCCACGATCTGGTCAGCTTGTCGGGGTCATTGATTCTCGGGTTTGCGGCGGCCATGGATTGGCGCGAACCGGCGGAAATATGGCGCATTTCGAGGTTGGACGAAACCTGGCAGATCGAACAATGGGGTCACGATGACGAGGCCCATGCGGTTGCCGAAACGAAGAAAGCCGCATTTCTGCATGCTAAACGCTTCTTTGATATGTCGGTTTGATCCTTATTTTCCGATTTTTGGCCAAATGTTCAAATTGGTTGGGGTCTGATCCATCGTTTTCGATGATCCGACCCTTGACGTTTGTTTATGAATACGCCCAAACTCAGTGCCACTAAAGGGGAGACACCTTTGGAGTAACCTATCCGGCATCCACTTGCCGGGCAGAGCCGCCTCTGATGGGGCGGGAAATCAGGAAGAGGTAAAAATGAAAAAATCCGTAATCTTGGGCGCGGCAACGATTGCCGGTCTTGCTGCTGGCGCAGCCGTAGCAGGGACCGTTGACGACGTTAAAGCGCGCGGCAAGCTGAACTGTGGTGTGACCACCGGTCTGGTTGGCTTTGCTGCTCCTGACGCCAATGGCGAATGGCAGGGCTTTGACGTATCTCTGTGCCGTGCCGTTGCTGCTGCTGTTCTGGGCGATGCAAGCGCGGTAGAATTCGTTCCGACCACCGGTAAGACACGTTTTACCGCTCTGGCCTCGGGCGAGATCGACATGCTGGCGCGGAACACCACCTGGACCTTCAGCCGCGACGTCGACCTGAAGTTCGAATTCACCGGTGTGAACTACTATGACGGTCAGGGCTTTATGGTTCCCAAGGCACTGGGCGTAAGCTCGGCCAAGGAACTGGACGGCGCAACCGTTTGTATCCAGACCGGCACCACAACCGAGCTGAACCTGGCGGACTTCTTCCGTTCGAACAACATCAGCTACGAACCGGTTCCGATCGAAACCAACGCCGAAGCACAGCAGCAGTACCTGGCTGGCGCATGTGACGTTTACACCACCGACGCTTCGGGTCTGGCGGCAACCCGCGCCACATTCGAAAACCCCGGTGATCACATCCTGCTGCCTGAAATCATCTCGAAAGAGCCGCTGGGCCCGCTGGTCCGTCACGGCGACCACGAGTGGGGCGACGTTGTGCGCTGGACTCTGAACGCGCTGATCTCGGCTGAAGAACTGGGCGTAACCTCGGCCAATATCGATGAACTGGCCGCTGGCACCGAAAACCCCGAAATCAACCGCCTGCTGGGTACCGAAGGCACCCTGGGCGAGATGCTGGGTCTGAACGCTGACTGGGCAGCCAAGGCGATCAAAGCCGGCGGCAACTATGGCGAAGTGTTTGCCAAGAACATCGGTGAAGAAACCCCGATTGGTCTGGCACGCGGCCTGAACGCACAGTGGACCGAAGGCGGCCTGCTGTACTCGCCGCCGTTCCGCTAATATCGACGGAGAAGGGCGCAGGGCAACCTGCGCCCTTTTTCCATCCATAAGAATCACGCCCGTACGGTTTTGAGCAGGGATCAACTCTGCCGACATATTTACGGGATGCACGGGGATATACATAGGTCATGACGACTCTCACTGACCCGCCGAAGGAGCAGTTCCGGCTGTCCATGCTCCTTTATGATACGCGGTACCGATCTGCGACCATCCAGGTCATTGCAATGATTGGTTTTATGCTTCTGGCAGCCTGGATCATCTCCAATACCATCCAAAACCTCGAAGCGCTTGGAAAACCGGTTGAGTTCGGCTTTTTCGCAGAACCGGCCAGTTACGATATCAACCAGCGCTTGCTTGAATACGATTCGCGCGACAGTCACTTGCGCGCGGCCTTTATCGGCTTGCTGAACACGCTGGTTGTGGCGGTTCTTGGTTGTATCACAGCAACGATAGTCGGTGTTTTGGTTGGTGTTCTGCGCCTGTCCAACAACTGGCTGGTTGCGCGGATCATGACCGTCTATGTCGAGATGTTCCGCAACGTACCTGTGCTGCTGTGGATCGTTCTGGCCATGGCCATTCTGATCGAAAGCCTGCCAGCACCAAGGGCGTTCCGCGGAGAAAACCCAGAAGCCACGATGAATCTGTTCGATTCTGTCGCGGTGACCAATCGCGGGGTCTATATCCCGGAGTTCCTGTTCTCGCGCAGCCTGGGTGATATACACATCTTCGGTGCGTCGAGCCTGCGGTTCGATATCTCGCTGGACCTGATCGCCATTCTGATCGTGCTTGGTGGCAGCATCTTTGCGATGCGTAAGGTGTCCGCCTGGGCACAAGCCAAGCAAGAGGCATCCGGTGATCGTCCGACTATCTGGCACATCCAACTGGGTATTCTGTTTGTGCCGATGATTGTCCTTCTCACCATCCTGGGGTTTCACCTTGGTTTCCCTGAGCTGAAAGGCTTCAACTTTACCGGCGGCACACATTTGCGTAACTCGTTGATCGCGCTGTGGCTGGCCTTGTCGCTTTACACGGCGGCCTTCATCGCCGAGATCGTTCGTGCGGGTATCCTGGCCATCTCAAAAGGCCAAACCGAAGCCGCATCGGCGCTGGGTCTGCGCCCGGGCCGGACCATGCGCCTTGTGATCCTGCCGCAGGCATTGCGGGTGATCATTCCGCCCATGATCTCGAACTATCTGAACCTGACCAAGAACTCGTCACTGGCGATCGCGGTCGGATATATGGACATCACGGGGACCCTTGGCGGCATCACCATGAACCAGACCGGTCGCGAGCTGGAATGTGTTCTGCTGTTGATGCTGGTCTATCTGTCCATCTCGCTGAGCATCTCAGGGGTGATGAACTGGTACAACAACCGTGTAAAACTGGTGGAGCGGTAATATGAGTGATGTTTCATTTGTCCGCACGGAAATGCTGCCCGAGCAGGCACCGCCTGCTTCCGAGGTCGGTGCGCTGGGATGGGTCAAGCACAACCTGTTCTCAAGTTGGTTTAACACGATCCTGACGGTGGTTTCGCTTTATGCGATCTACTACGTGCTGTCAGGTGTTCTGCCATGGATTTTCCAGTCCGTGTGGAATGCCGACTCTCTCAACGAGTGCCGCGAGATTATGATGGCCACCTGGGGGTCGACCCATGGGCACGCCTGCTGGGCGGTTATCAATGACCGTTGGTTACAGTTGCTGTTCGGCTTCTATCCAAGCCATCTGTACTGGAGACCGATCCTGGCGCTGGTTCTGTTGCTGGTCGCATTGGCGCCGGTTCTGTATTCGGACCGCGTCCCAACCAAGATGCTGATCTTCACGGCAATCTACCCGTTCCTGATGCCGTTCCTGATGTGGGGCGGAACCATCTGGGGGCCAATCTCGGCCGCGCTTGGGTTTGTCGTCGGTTGGTTTGCGTATTCGGTTCTCAGCAAACAGGTGAGTGAACTGGTGGGTATGATCGGTGCGGTCGTTGCCGCAGTGATCTGGTGGCTGGTGCTATCCAGCTATTTCACGGGCGCGATGGACTCGGTTCTGCCGATTGGCATCGAAGCTGTTGAAAGCCGTCAGTTCGGTGGTTTCATGCTGGCGATCCTGCTGGGCGTTGTGGCCATTGGTGTCTCACTTCCGATCGGTATCGTTCTGGCGCTAGGGCGTCAGTCGGACCTGCTGATCGTCAAATACCTGTGCGTGGGCTTTATCGAGTTCATTCGCGGTGTGCCGCTGATCACCTTGTTGTTCGTGGCGTCGCTGCTTCTGAACCTGTTCCTGCCACCGGGCACCAACTTTGACATCATCCTGCGGGTGATGATCATGATGACCCTGTTCTCGGCCGCCTACATGGCCGAGGTGATCCGGGGTGGTCTGGCTGCCCTGCCACGAGGACAGTACGAAGGCGCCGACAGTCTGGGCCTGAATTACTGGCAGGCGCAAAGGCTGATCATCATGCCACAAGCCCTGAAAATCTCAATTCCGGGCATCGTGAGCACATTCATCGGGATCTTCAAGGATACGACGCTGGTGTCGATTATCGGGTTGTTCGACGTGATCGGATTGGCATCTGCTATCCGCGCCGACACGGCCTGGAACGGCATCTATTGGGAACTGTTCGCGTTCATCGCGTTCCTGTTCTTCATCGTCTGCTTCTCTATGTCCCGTTATTCCATGTATCTGGAGCGCAAGCTTCAGACTGGCCACCGTTAAGGAGTTCAACACATGTCTGAACTTGCAATTGACCGCGAAATCGACCGTTCCAAAATGCAGGTGAGCGACGAGGTCGCCATCGAAATCACCAACATGAACAAGTGGTACGGTTCCTTTCACGTGCTGCGCGACATCAATCTGACCGTCAATCAGGGCGAGCGGATTGTTATTGCGGGTCCGTCCGGGTCAGGGAAATCTACCCTGATCCGCTGCCTGAACGCGCTGGAGGAACACCAGCAGGGCACGATCATCGTGGATGGGACCGAGCTGTCGAATGACCTCAAGAACATCGACAAGATCCGGTCCGAGGTTGGCATGGTGTTCCAGCACTTCAACCTGTTCCCGCACCTGACCATTTTGGAGAACTGCACGCTGGCCCCGATCTGGGTGCGCAAGACGCCTAAGAAAGAGGCCGAAGAGCGCGCGATGCATTTCCTTGAAAAGGTGAAAATCCCCGAGCAGGCCGACAAGTATCCTGGTCAGCTTTCGGGTGGTCAGCAGCAGCGTGTGGCAATTGCCCGCTCGCTGTGCATGATGCCGCGGATCATGTTGTTCGATGAACCGACATCGGCGTTGGACCCCGAGATGATCAAAGAAGTGCTCGACACCATGATCGAGCTGGCCGAGGAAGGCATGACCATGCTGTGCGTGACGCACGAGATGGGCTTTGCCCGTCAGGTTGCCAACCGCGTGATCTTCATGGATGCGGGCCAGATCGTGGAACAGAACGAACCGGAAGAGTTCTTCAACAACCCGCAAAGTGAGCGGACCAAACTGTTCCTCAGCCAGATTCTGGGACACTGAACGGCTCAAGATGGTGGAAAGGCGGGGTTTTGCCCCGCCTTTTTCTATTCCAGCAACTCACGCGCGGTGGTGAAACCCAGCACGGTGCCCGTATGCCAGCGCACGTCCGACCAACTGTCGGCGTCAAATGTCATCACAGTTGTTGCACAAGTCGGATAGTCTAAAAAGCGCATGTGATCTGGCGACTGTCGCACAAGTCGGCTGGCGAACTCGGCGATGCCGGGGTTATGGCCCAGCATCAATACAACGGGTTCCGTAGCGCCTGCCAATTCACGCAACATGTCTTCTGCGTCGGCGTGGTAGAGCGCTTTGTGAAAGCGGACCTTATCGGCCTTTAACCCCATCCGGGCCCATGTCTCGCGGGTGCGGGTTGACGTCGAGCTTAGCACTTCTTCCGGCAGCCAGCCGTTATCGCGCAGCCATGCACCAATGGCGGGGGCAGACCTGCGCCCACGCTTGTTCAGGGGGCGTTCATGGTCGCCAAGTCCCGGATTGTCCCAGCTGGATTTGGCGTGACGCGTCAGGATCAGGGTGCGGGTCATGACGGGTGAAAAGCCATCATATGATGGGCTGATTGTTCGGGGTCGCGCCCTGCGCCAGCGCTGAGCGGGCAAGCGAGGCGGGCCAGACAGCCGCCCGTCATGCAGGACTGCCCCTTAGCGGTATCAAGATGGTTGTGGCAGGCTGCGATGTCATAGAAGTTTTGCGCGTTCAGCGCGCCGACAGGGCAGGCCGTCGTGCACGGTGCGGCGCAGGTGTCACAGGGGGAAACGCCGGGCGCCTCAGGGATGGTAAGCTCATGGGCGAAATGCAGTGCGCCGCGATATGAGATCATCATGCCGACCGTGTCATGTACCAAGGCCCCCACCGGGCTGCTGAAGGTGCGTCCCGATTTCAGGGCCCAGTCGATGAAAGGCACATAGGGTGGATCACCAAAGGGGAAATAGGCCTGTGCACCGAACGTATGTGCCATCTGGCCGACGACTCTGGTTGACCAGCGGTCTACTGGATCAGGCCCCCGCCATTCGGGCGAGGCTTTCAGAGCAGGCCAAAAATCAGAACCCGCGCCCAGCAAGATCAGCGTGCCTGTGTCGAGTTGCCGGGCTGCCACGCGATGGGGATGCAGCGCGCCCATGACAATCAACCCCGCCTGACGCGCCGCATGTTCTACGCGGCCATAGGTTTCCGCATCTGGAACAGAGGAAGGTTGCGCAAGCTCTGTCATCTTTCCTCGGCTGTTGCTGCGATCAGTCTGGCCGTATCAGCGACCCGGCGCCATGTTCCGTGAACAGTTCAAGCAGAACCGCATTGGGCGCGCGCCCGTCAAGTATCACGACGGCCCGAACGCCGCTGTGCAGGGCATCGAGGGCAGTTTCGGTCTTGGGGATCATGCCACCTGCGATGGTGCCTTCGCGGGTCATCTCGCGGATCTGGCCGGCTTTCAGCTCGGTCACCACATCGCCCGCCGCGTTCTTGACGCCCGAGACATCTGTCAGCAGCAGAAGGCGGTCTGCTTTTAGTGCCGAGGCTATCGCCCCGGCCGCCGTATCGCCGTTCACGTTGAACGTTTCGCCCTCACGGCCCGCGCCCAGAGGGGCGATAACCGGGATCACATCATGTGAGAACAGATCATGCAGGATTTTCGGGTTCATCTCGGAAGGGGTGCCGACATAACCCAGCGACGCATCCGTCTGGTCACAGATCATCAGGTTTGCATCTTTGCCCGACAAACCCACGGCCGAACCACCCTGACCATTGATTGCCTGAACGATGCGCTTGTTCACCAGGCCAGACAGAACCATCTCGACCACCTCGACGGTTGCCGTGTCGGTCACGCGCTTGCCGTTCACAAAGTCGGACTTGATATCCAGCTTGTCCAGCATTGCGTTGATCATTGGACCACCACCATGCACAACAACCGGGTTCACGCCCACCTGACGCATCAAGACGACATCGCGCGCAAAGCTCTCCATAGCCTCGTCGCTGCCCATGGCATGCCCGCCCAGCTTGATGACGACGATGGCCCCATCATAGCGTTGTAGATAGGGCAATGCGCTGTTCAGGGTTGCTGCGGTGGCGATCCAGTCCCGGTTCATGTCACGTGTCTTCATTGCTAAGGTCCCTCTGACCGTCCGTGTTAGGGCCTTTGCACCGCGCTGCCAAGGGCGAAGCTATTCCAGATGTGCAATGATCGAGCGCAGGGTCGGAATCCCGTCGCCTTTTTCGGACGAAGTCAGGACGATTTCCGGGAATGCGGCAGGATGTTTGGACAAAGCCGCACGGGTTTGTTCCAGAACCCTCTCGCGCTCGTTGGCCTTGACCTTGTCGGCCTTGGTGAGAACGCATTGAAAGGTCACGGCACTGGTATCCAGCAACTTCATGATTTCAGTGTCGACCGGTTTTACCCCGTGGCGCGCATCGATCAGGACAAAGGCACGGCGCAGTGTCTGACGGCCGCTCAGGTATTGCTTGAGAAGCTTCTGCCATTTTTCAACCACGTTAACCGGTGCATTGGCATACCCATAGCCCGGCAGGTCCACCAGATAGAGGTCCGGGCCTTGCGTGAAAAAGTTGATTTCTTGCGTGCGGCCAGGTGTGTTCGAGGCACGCGCCAGACCCTTTGTTCCGGTTAGCGCATTGATCAGGCTGGATTTGCCGACATTCGAGCGACCGGCAAAGCAAACCTCCAGCCGGTCAGGAGCGGGCAGGCCCGTCATGGCGACTACGCCTTTGACAAATTCAGACGGGCCGGCAAACAGTTTGCGACCGCGTTCTTTTGCGAAGTCATCCGGCTCTTCAGCCAGCGGAAACGGAAGCGTGGTCATAACACCTCCAGGGTATCATTCAGGCGGATTTCACCACCCTGAACAACCTCGGCATAGACGCCGAAATCCTGATGATCCCAGCTGTTCAGCGCGCCCAGAGTATCCGCGTCGCGTTCGCCGGTTTCCGGATTTGCGGTGGTGGCCAGACAGCGGACTATACGCTCGCGAACCCGGAGCACGGTTTCGCCAATGCGAAGGTCTCGGCCCAGCCAGTCGAATTCATCCCACTCAGGCAGACCTTCGAACCAGATGTTCCCGCGCCATCGCGCCGCAGACAAAGACTGGCCCAGCTTTTGTTCAACAGCGCGATGAGACGCCATGTTGCACAGGCTGATTGACGGGAAATCGGTATCGGTCATGCCGCGCCCGGGCACCCGGACAATTCGGGCGGACGCAGCGCGATCCGTGGGCATAAGCGGTTTTACCCAGTCCAGGAAAACCGATTCTTCTGTGTCAGGATGAAAGCTCAGATTCGGGCGGTCCGGGTGGTGCAACGTGACCTGCTCGCCGTCCAGTTTCGCCCAAATCGCCATAAGCTTGGGGGCTTTTGAACCGCGACTGAAATTCACACACGGGGCCCATTCCGTTCCGTCGGTCTTGGCCGCTTCATGGGCAACGGCCCAAACGCGATCCCCGGGCATGGTCTGCCCGGGGTTGAGGGTAATCTGGCTCAGGGCTTCACGCCCATGGCTTTTGATCGGGTGACGCCAAAGGCCTGAAACTGTTCCGCTCATTTCTTGTCCGTGTTCGGCAATCGCTTAAATCCGGATTTGATGTTTCCGAACACGTCCGGCGTATAGCCCTGACTGCGCATGATCAGATACTGTTGGGTAAAGGTGATCGTGTTGTTCGCAATCCAGTACACGACCAGACCGCTGGCAAAACCGCCCAGCATGAACATGAAGACCCACGGCATCCACGCGAAGATCATCGCTTGTGTGGCATCGGTTGGTGCCGGGTTCAATTTCTGTTGCAGCCACATCGAGATTCCCAGCAGCAGCGGCAGAATACCGATAAAGATAAGCGCCATCAGGGTGTCCGGCTGCGGGCCGGCCCAGGGTAGCAAGCCAAAGAGGTTCATGATCGAGGTCGGGTCAGGTGCGCTCAGGTCCTGGAAGGGGCCGAACCACGGTGCCTGACGCAGTTCGATCGTGACGAAGATCACCTTGTACAGTGAAAAGAAGATCGGGATCTGTAACAGGATCGGCAAACAACCGGCAGCGGGGTTCACCTTTTCCTTCTTGTACAGCTCCATCATGCCCTGCTGCATCTTCTGACGATCGTCGCCCGCGGCTTCCTTCAGGGCTTCCATCTGCGGTTGCAGTTCCTTCATCTTCGCCATCGAGACGTAGGACTTGAAGGCCAGCGGGAACAGGATTGCCTTGATGATCAGTGTCAGGCCGATAATGGACCAACCCATATTGCCGATCAGCGCATGAATGTTGTGTAGCAGCCAGAAAATTGGCTTGGTCAGGAAGAAGAACCAGCCCCAGTCGATGCTGTCGATGAATTTCTGCACACCGTCAGCCTGGTATTCGCGGATGGTCTCCCACTCTTTTGCGCCGGCAAACAGCTGGGTTGTCACCTGCTCGGTCGCACCCGGCGCTACGGTCAGCGTCGGAAGTACCGTTTCTGTCTGGTAAATCTTGCGACGCGAGTCGTATTTGGCAGCCGCCTTGAACGCAGAACCGGGTTCCGGGATCAGCGTGGTCATCCAGAAGTGATCAGTGAACCCGATCCAGCCGTTTTCCTTGACCTGAAACACCTCGGCCTGAGCGCGCTCGTCCGGGTCGATATCGAAATCACGAACGTCGCCATAATCCACTTCGGTCAGAGTGCCGTCGGCCATACCGATCACACCCTCATGCAGAATGAAGAAGTTCTTCAGGTCCGGCAGGTCCCCGTCTTCGCCAATGCCGTGGCGCGCAAGAATGCCATAAGGTGCCAATCCTATTTCAACCCCGGTGGCGTTTTCGACAGATTGCGTGACCGTGAACATATAGTTCTCGTCGACCGCGATGGTGCGGTGGAACGTCAGTCCATTGCCGTTTTCCCAGGCCAGCGTCACAGGTGTGTCAACACCCAGGGTTTCGCCCTGCTCAAGCGTCCAGATGGTATTTGGTCCGGGAACATCTGCACCGGTCAGGCCCGCGCCAGGAGCCCAGCCATAGAGGGCGTAATAGGCGGATTGCGATCCGACTGGCGACAACAACTCGACAATCGGAGAATCCTCGGCCAGCGAGACCTTGTAGTCTTTCAATGACAGCTCGTCGATCCGACCGCCAGCAAGGGACAGGCTACCGGTCAGGCGGGGCGTGTCGATATTGATGCGGGGCGCTTCGGCCTCGGGCTCAGCTTCGGCAGCTACCGCGGTTGCCTCTCCGACAGTGCTGGTGTCGGCCGCACTGGGCGTCTGAACCTCACTGCCTTCGACGCTGGTTACTTCAGCCTGATCCGGGGTTGTCGTCTGTTCCGGAGGGGGGAACAGCACGAACCAGACCAGGATCACGAGAAAGCTGAGCGCGGTTGCGAGGATAAGGTTCTTGTTCTGATCGTCCATCGGGGACAGCCACCTTGAGCAGTGAAAGACACCCGCAGGGTTCAACAGAGTGCAGACCCAAAGGTCAAGCGGAATCGCCCGTCATTTCGTCACGGAGGGGTCTTCTTTGTCGCGATTTCCGGTTCCCTACCGCGTTTTCCGCCCGATTTTGGGAACACCGTCGACCTTGTTGCGGTAAGACGTGATCCAATCCTTGGTTTTTTCGAATGGCATGGGCTTGCCGATGCCAAACCCCTGAACATGATCGCAACCCAGTTGGGCCATCAAAGCGTGCTCACCCGGCGTTTCGACACCTTCGGCCAGAGTTTCCAGATGCAAACGTTCTGCCATCATCAAAATGGCGCTGGCAAGCTGTTGCTGGCTTGGGTCCAGATCCGCTTTGGCAACAAATGACTTGTCGATCTTGATGCGCGATACGTTGAACCGTTTGATAGAACCGATCGAGGCATGTCCTGTCCCGAAATCGTCCAGATCAATACAGCACCCCATTGCGGCAAGCCCGGTGACGTTGCGGGTGATGACATCGTCGGGCCGTCTGGAGAACACGGTCTCCAACACCTCGACCGCCAACCTGTCAGGGGTCAGATCGAATTGATCCAGTTCCCATTTCAGACGGTCGATCAGGCCCGGATTGCGCAGTTCGTCAGATGAAAAGTTGATCCCGATGCGCGGCACCGACAGCATGGACCGATCCCAGTCGCGCATTGCGGAAAAGGAATGATGCCGCATGGCCTGACCCAACCGGTCCATCAGTTCGGCCTGTTCGGCAAAGGGCAGGAACACATTGGGGGCAAGAACCCCTTTTTTCGGATGTTCCCAGCGGGCCAGAGCCTCAAACCCGCTGATACGCCCGGTATCGGTTGAGATCTGGGGTTGAAACCATGGACGGATCTCACCGCTGTCCAGCGCCGCTTCGAATTCTTTGCGCAAGTTGATCCTGACCTGTGCCCGTCTGCGCGTCTGAGAGGAAAATGCGCGAATCGTGGATGGCCCGTTTTGTTGTGCCTCCAAAAGGGCGTTATTTGCGGCCTCCTGCCAATCGATTGCAGAGCCGTCAGTGATATTGCTGCTCAGGCAAAAGCCGATGGAACAGGACATATACACGCCGGTGCCATTCAGCATGATGGGATCTTCTACGGCGTTTTGCATACGGCCCGACATCTGAATACAAGCTTCCAAATCCAGTTGCCGTGCCGGATGCAGAACAACCATCATCCTGTTTCCACCCATCCGGGTTGCGCAATCATTTGAGCGGATCATGGACAAAACGCGCGAGCAGAATTGCTGTGCAACGTGGTTTGCCGCCGCCTGTCCGTGCAGATCAAGCAATTGCGTAAAGTCATCCAGAACCACCGCGAAACAGGCCGAGTTTTCCCCCTTCAGGCGGGCGTCGGCAAATACCTTCTCCAAAACTGCTTCAAACTGGTCCTTTGACAGCAGACCGCCTGGACGCCAAAGCCCCTTACGCGACGGATTGGCTGCGAACGCATTGATGCCTGCGACGATCAGAGGCAAAACCAGGGCCAGTGCAACCAGGGCCTGTTCACCCCCAATCCAGAATGCACTCAGACAAAGCGCCGGAACAAAGGCCAGCGCGGCTGGGCCGCCCAGAACGGTTTTCAACGAATGGACAAAACGGTCGGTAAGGGGATGGTTCCGCATCAGCTTTCTGGCCTTGGGCATGATCTGCACAAGGCAAAGCCTATGAAACCAGTCTGAGTCAGTCGTTAACGCAGAAGCGGAATCTCTTCCAAATTCCCGGAATTTTCGTTGGAATTTAGCGAAAGGTTAATGAAATCAAATAGCTTTCCATCCAGAAGGTGCGATGGCCGCGCATTTGTTAACGCTCGGAACATAACCTGTCGCCGACCCGGGCTGTTCTTTTCCCATTGATCCAGAATCTGTTTGACCTGCTGGCGCTGCAACCCATCCTGACTGCCGCACAGGTCACAGGGAATGATCGGGTATTGCATCGCCTTTGCAAATTTCTCGCAATCGGCTTCGGCGACATGGGCGAGCGGGCGGAATACAAAAAGATCGCCTTCTTCATTCACCAGTTTTGGCGGCATCGTGGCCAGGCGGCCGCCGTGGAACAGGTTCATGAAAAACGTCTCAAGGATATCGTCGCGGTGATGCCCCAGGACGACCGCCGAGCATCCCTCCTCGCGCGCGATGCGATAGAGGTTGCCACGGCGCAAACGGGAACACAGGGCGCAATAGGTCCGGCCCTGCGGAACCTTGTCCATCACAACGGAATATGTGTCCTGATATTCGACCCGATGCGGTACGTCCATTCGACCCAGAAACTCGGGCAGGACCGTGGCCGGAAAGCCCGGCTGGCCCTGATCCAGATTGCAGGCCAGCAGATCGACAGGCAACAGGCCCCGCCATTTGAGCTCGTAGAGAACAGCCAGCAATGTATAGCTGTCCTTGCCACCGGAAAGACAGACCAGCCAGCGGGGCGGCTTGCCATCCTTGTCGTGGGCGGACGGAGCCACCATCCCGTATTGCTCGATCGCTTCACGGGTCTGGCGCACAATGCGTTTGCGCAGCTTCTTGAACTCGGTTGTCGAGGGCGCGCCGGCAAACAGCGGGTGGATATCGTCTGCATCATCAAACATGCGCCGTGGTTACAGCGGACCGAAGGCCCGGGCAAGGCGTAGAAGCAGGATCAACCGCGTTTGGAGCGTAGTTGCACCCGTGTTACCCTGCGCGTATTTTTCAGGAGGTATATTATGGACTACTTCTTTTCGGTCCGCGCCCGCAGCGGCGATCACTATTCAAACAAGATGGGTGCCGCGCGATATCTGGCTATTCCGGGAAATGTCGGGCAACCGGCACGGCAGCATGAAATACCGCAGTCTCAATGGATAAGCCGGCTTCAGGCCGAAGCCGGGGCGACGGCTACCGTGAATGGGCATATTGTCGTCTTCGTGCACGGGTTCAATACCGAGCAATATCAGATGCTGGAACGTCACCGCAAAATACGCACCGGTCTTGAGGCGCATGGCTTTAACGGTGTGGTCATCAGCTATGATTGGCCAAGCGATGGATCGGTTCTGGGCTATAACGTTGACCGGGCTGACGCGCGGCGTGCGGCAGAAAAATTGTTCAGCCACGGGATCACGCGGCTGTCCAGGATGCAGACCGCGGATTGCCGGTATAACGTCCATGTTCTGGCGCATTCCATGGGCACGTTCTTGGTGCGCGAAGCCATGGATTATGCCGATGACGACCATGAAACCGCGCAACACAGCTGGATGACCAGCCAGATCGCGTTTGTCGCGGCGGATGTATCCGCGAAATCGTTCCGTGACGGCAGTTCCAAGACGTCCTCTCTGATGCGACGTTGTACCAGGCTGACATGCTATTACAGCCCCTTTGACGAGGTTTTGTCGATTTCAGAGGTCAAGCGTGTCGGAGTATCGCGCCGACTGGGCCGTGTCGGAATGCCAAACGACCGGCCTGAGAAAGCGGTCAATCTGTATTGCGGGTCCCATTTCAAGAATACCCGCGATGAATACGGGGATGGGCCTTCGGCGACACACAATTGGTATTTTGATTCGCCTCGGTTTTTCGAAGACTTGCACCATACGTTGATGGGGAAACTGGACCGAGAGGTCATTCCGACCCGCAGCTTCACCGACCGCGGCAACCTGGCGTTGATTTAAGGGTCGGAATTGTCGGGCACCGGATCGTAACCGTCACCGCCCCAGGGGTGGCATCGGCATATCCGGTGTGCAGCCAGCCACGATCCCCGGATCGCGCCATGTTTTTCCAATGCTTCCAGTGCATAGGCCGAGCATGTGGGCTGATAGCGGCAGTTGAAACCAACCCAGGGGCTGAAAATCAGCCGGTACGCGCGAACGGGCAGGGCGACGATATGGGACAGAAAGGTCATTTGCGATCCGCATGCACTTTGCGAAGCGCATACCGCAAGTCGCTCAGCAGGACGTCATAAGGAAGATCGGCGGTTACATCAGCCCGCCCGATCAGCACATAGTCCCAACCTTCAAGACCATACACAGGCAAGACGGCCCGTGCGACTTCTCTCAGGCGGCGCTTGGCACGATTGCGGGCCACGGCATTGCCGACTTTCTTTGAGCAGGTAAAGCCAACGCGCAGCCCCACCGCTTCATCCGGAGCGCGTCTGCGGGCCTGCACCATCATCGAAGACGTTCCCTGCCTGCGCGCGCGGGCGGCTTTCAGGAAATCGGCTCTTTTTTTCAGGATCGTCAGGGATGTGGGTAGACAAACAGAAGCCGCCGGGGGCGTATTCCCGGGGTGGTTCTTACCATCCTCAGGGGCCTCCGGCGGCGTCATGTTCATACCCTGATCGGTGGGCGGTTTTACGCGCTCAGCGATTTGCGGCCGCGGGCGCGGCGTGCGTTCAGGATCTTGCGGCCGGCTTTGGTGGCCATGCGCGCGCGGAAACCGTGGCGGCGTTTGCGAACCAGGTTCGAAGGCTGATAGGTGCGTTTCATCGCTCCGTCTCCAATCTATAGCGGTCGGGTGCGGCGCGGATTCGCCTGGCCCTAGTGTTCGAAGCCCGTCCTCTACTGCCAAGCGAAGTGTAAGTCAAACCCCAACGGTCCGGTTTTCGCGGCTTTTGCAACAATTCTGTAAACCGGATGCAGAAAAGATTTCAAATCGGTCGATTATCGTCTGAAACTGTCACGTTCGCGGCCACATAGATCAAGGCCCCGTGAACCCCCTGTTGCCAAAAGCGCAAGCAGCGCATGTTGGGCGTAAGATGAAGCAAGAAGAACCGGAAGGCCAGATGTCCGAAACAAGCCACGCTCCACGAAACGGGTTGGCGCGTCATATCCCCTTGCTGGTGATTCTCGGTGTCGCCGCGGTGGGGTTTTTCACGCTGGGTGATTACCTGACTTTCGAAACCCTGCGCGACAACCGCGAAGCGTTGCTGGCGTGGCGGGACGCAAACTATTGGGCCATGGTGGCCGGGTTCGTTGCCGTCTATATCGTAATCGTCGCGTTTTCGCTGCCCGGGGCTGCTGTCGCCTCGATGACAGGTGGGTTCCTGTTTGGACTGTTTGCCGGAACGGTGTTCAATGTATTTTCGGCCACTATTGGCGCATCGGCCATCTTTTTGGCTGCCCGCTGGGGGTTGGGCAATGCTTTGACGGCCCGGCTGGATGCTTCAAAGGGGACGATTGGGAAGCTGAAAGACAGGTTGCGCGAGAACGAAATCTCGGTGCTGTTCCTGCTGCGGCTTGTCCCGGTTGTGCCGTTCTTTGTGGCCAATCTGGTGCCTGCGCTGGTGGGCGTCAAATTTCGCAATTTTCTGATCACGACGGCGCTGGGCATTATTCCGGGGGGTATCGTTTACACCTGGATCGGCGTTGGGCTGGGCGGTGTGTTCGACCGTGGCGAAACACCGGACGTATCTTTGTTGTGGGAACCCTTCGTCATTGGCCCCATTGTCGGCTTGTGTGTGCTGGCTGCTTTGCCGATTGTCATCAAGTCCCTGCGTGGCGGAAAGGACGCCTGACCCATGCAACACCTCAAGACAGATATCCTGGTCATTGGGGCCGGGTCCGGTGGGTTATCGGTTGCGGCCGGTGCCAGCCAGATGGGTGCGAAGGTGATCCTTCTGGAAGGGCACAAGATGGGCGGCGACTGCCTGAACTTCGGCTGCGTCCCGTCGAAAGCGCTGATCGCAAGCGGCAAAGCGGCCTTTGGTCAGGCGCATTCCGCCGCGTTTGGCGTGGCCGATGTAAACCCTCAGATCGACTATGCGGCGGCGAAGGATCATGTGCGGGATGTGATTGCCCAGATCGAACCGATGGACAGCCAGGAGCGCTTCGAAGGTTTGGGTGTCCAAGTGATCCGCGAATATGGCAGCTTGATCTCCCCGACCAAAGTGCAGGCCGGAGATCATGTCATCACCGCGCGCCGGATCGTGATTGCGACCGGGTCGTCGCCAATGGTTCCGCCAATCCCTGGTCTGGACACTGTACCTTATCAAACAAACGAAACCATCTTCGACCTGCGCGAGCGTCCGGAACACCTGCTGATCATTGGCGGTGGTCCGGTGGGTATGGAAATGGCGCAGGCTCATGTCCGTTTGGGCAGTAAAGTAACAGTCGTTGAAGGGCAGAAGGCGTTGGGCAAAGACGACCCCGAGGCCGCGTCCATTGTGCTGGAGGCTTTGCGCAGTGAAGGTGTCGTGATCCACGAAAACGCCGTGGTGGCCCAGATTCGCGGAAAGGATGGCGTTGTGGAGGTCGTGACCGAGAACGGCGATATTCACCGGGGCTCTCACCTTTTGATCGCCGCAGGGCGCAAAGCCAATATCGAGCGTCTGAACCTGACTGCGGCGGGAATTGACCGCACCAGAACCGGAATCAAGACGGATGACAGCTTGCGGACGTCAAACCGCCGGGTCTATGCGATCGGCGATGTCGTGGGGGGGCTGCAATTCACCCACGTTGCCGGGTATCATGCGGGTATCATCATTCGATCCGCCTTGTTCGGCCTGCCCTCCAGGGCGAAAACGGCGCATATCCCGTGGGCAACGTTCACCGATCCTGAACTGGCACAGGTAGGTCTGACCGAAGCTCAGGCCCGCGACCGGCATGGCGACAGGCTGGAGGTTGCGCGCTTTGATTTTCACCACAATGACCGCGCTTTGGCCGAGCGCAAAACCAAAGGGTTCATAAAGGTCATGGTGGTGAAGGGCAGGCCCGTCGGCGCCACGATTGTGGGCCATCAGGCGGGCGAGTTGATAAACATGTGGTCGCTGGCTTTGGCCAATAATCTGAAGATGGGACAGATCGCTGCTATGGTTTCACCCTATCCGACAATCGGAGAGCTTAACAAACGCGTTGCTGGCGCTTATTTCTCTCCAAGGCTGTTTGAGAATCAGACAGTTAAACGTGTGGTCAGGTTTGTTCAGCGTTGGATTCCCTGACCTGTAAAGGAGCGTAAATTGAACTCGCTGTCGGGCCGATTTCTGATCCTGACGACGGTCTTCGTTATGTTGGCCGAAATCCTGATCTTTGTCCCGTCGATAGCCCGGTTCCGCGAGGATTTCCTACTGAACCGTCTGGAACGCGCTCAGATCGCATCGCTGGCTTTGTTGGCAGATGATATGCTGGCCGAAGATCTTGAGGCGGAATTGCTGGCGAATGCCGGTGTCTACAACGTTGTGTTGCGTCGGGATGAAGTCCGCCAACTCATGCTGTCGTCTCCGATTCCAGAGGCAATCACCAAAACATTTGATCTACGGGATGCCGGTCCATGGATTTTGATCCGGGATGCGGTGAGCCGGATATTCATACCTGAAAATGAAGTCATTCGTATCATTGGCGAGCCGGTCAAGGGCGCGGGACTGCTGATCGAGGTCACCATCGACAGCGCTCCCCTCCGTATGGCGATGGTTGATTACGGCCTGCGCATTCTGGGGCTGTCCTTTGTCATCTCGATCATCACGGCGTCCTTACTGTTCCTTGCGGTGCGCGTGGTTCTTGTCCGGCCCATCAAAAGCGTGGTTGGATATATGCAGCGCTATGCCAGCGCACCCGAAGATGCGCGCGGCATCATCTCTCCGAATTCCAGAGTGACAGAATTGCGCGAGGCGGAAGAAGCGCTGAAGATGCTGCAAACGGAACTGACGCAGGCTCTCAAACAGCGCGAGCGGTTGGCGCAACTGGGTGGGGCGGTTGCAAAGGTCAGCCATGACCTGCGCAACATTCTGACATCGGCGCAGCTGTTCACGGACAGGATCGAATCCAGTGATGACCCGCTGGTCCGGCGAATGGCTCCGAAGTTGGTGAATTCGATCACCCGTGCTGTATCGCTGTGTGAAAGCACATTGGCATTCGGCCGTGCAGAAGAACCTGCGCCCACCTTGACGATGGTGCCCCTGCGGACAATTGCGGCTGATGTCGCCACCAGCGAACAGCTGGCGGTCGCAGGGGGCTGCGTCGAGATCGTGAACGAAGTGCCGGAAGATCTGATCGCCCGCGCCGACCCCGAGCAGTTGTTTCGTGTCATCATGAACCTCGTGCGTAACGCAAGACAGGCGTTGGAAGCCTCGGGTAAGCCGGGTCACATCACCATCGTCGGGTGTGAATATCAGGATGCCTGGTGTCTTGAAATTCGCGACACCGGGCCGGGTCTTCCGCCAAAAGCACGTGAAAACCTGTTCACACCGTTTCAGGGTGGGGTCCGCAAAGGAGGCTCTGGCCTGGGCCTTGCAATCTCACAGGAACTGGTGCGCGGGCATGGCGGTAACCTGACACTGAAGGAGACCGGACCCGATGGAACGATCTTTGAAATCAGGCTTCCGCGTGGAGACATGACTTTTTGATTTTTTTTTGAAGAATCGGCTTGCACGTCTTTGACCACAGGTCTAAACAGCGCCTCACCAACGCGGACCGATAGCTCAGCTGGATAGAGTACTTGACTACGAATCAAGGGGTCGGGGGTTCGAATCCTCCTCGGTCCGCCACTGGTTTCCTGTTGAACGTCACATGAACCTGACCCAACCTTCATAGTTGGACCAGAAAAGCAGCGAACGTTCGACATCAGAAGGCGCCCCCAATGTTGGACATCAGTTGAATTTGACCTTTGTGTCATCAGCTAACACGCCGCCGCCATTTCGTATTCCCGCAGATAGTGTGGTTTGATCTGACTTCCCTTTCGGAAAATCAGAGCTGATTTGTAGGTCAGACAGCGAAGCTGCCTGTTCCTGCTAATCTGCCACGTGGCGAACGCGGGAGGGGGCGAGGCAATGCTATTCGACAGGGGTGGTGCGGCCCGCAGGCACAGCCGAGGACACGGCCCTGTCTAATGGGGTTGCCCGAGGGGGAGGGCTGCGCCCTCACCCTGACGGCCAGGGCGTTTGGCTTGTCCAAATCCCGCTGGCCCACGAAAAGAAAGTGGTGAGGTAGAGGGCCTGCCGCCATTTGCGATTGAGCCCTTCTGTCAAAATTCAAAAAGTAATAGACGGCCACCAAGCCGTCATTCGCCGCACATGCAGCCTAGACAGCCCTACGAGTCCGTTTTGCGCAGGTTCTCGACCTTCGTTCGCGCGTTACAAATCCTTGTAGATTTCTGAAAGCGCTACCACCTTGCCATAAACGATACGAAGAGTAATGTCGGAAAGAGCAGCCCTTCTGTAGATCGCCAGTTCTCCGACTGACGTAGGTTCGTCATGCCCAACTTTTATGTATTGAGGGATGGATTTCTTAAAGCCGGTTTCGGCCTCTTTGCTACTATGGGCAATAAAGTTTCTAAATCGCTGCAAGTCAGTCAGTGTAGAAGCAACTGGGCCGATGAGATCGACCACAGGAAACCCATTCTCAAAAACTAAGTTGGATATTGCTCGCACTGATTGCACGTTGCCCCAGTCCAAAAACTTGTTTCCGGACTTTAGTATTTCTTCGGCGGTATCCCAGTCGCTACATTTGAGCTTGCTTTTGACTTCTTTCGCCTTCGGCGTTGTTGTGTTCACACAATAGTCTAGAAACACGGCGCGGATGAGCCGCTCATAGTTTCGATACAAGCGAAACGTCACTGCTTCTGCGAGAAACAAATGCGTATTTTCGATCTCGTCTGGAGGAGTGCTGGCAAGGTCTGAAATAAAGTCTGATAGGAGGGAACAGTCTTCCTCGAAAACCTTCAACTCATGTTCAATTGACAAGGCTGTCCTCGAGCACTGATAGGATATACTTTGCCCTTACAATTCTCGCTTGGGTATCGGTGGTAGCGAGAGTAGAGGCTCGGATGAAGTCACGAAGGTACTCTGGAGCGGAAGCCCTTTTGGGTTGAGGACTATAGGTCGCGTAGTCAGCGGCGATGACATTTAACAGGGATTTCAACTTTTCCTTATTTTCTAAAGCTTCGGGTGTTAGTTTCGTTGCGGGTAAGTTGTCGAACGGTTTGCGAATGTGCCCGATGCAACAGACTAATGTGAAGTACATGTGTTTACTTCGCCAACTTGACGCCTTCAGTTCATCCTCATCGTAGACTGACGCTACAAAATTTATTGCATTCTTGAGTCTCGATGATGCTTCTGGAATCAATCCCTCTTCATCCTCAAAGGTCTTATAGGTTGCATCGATTGCTTTTGACGATTGCATTTGGACCAAGAAGCAGCCGAGCAGATCAGACGCCAACTCCGCCTCAGACATCCGGTTGACATTTGTCTTGGTGAGAATCTTGGTATTCAGCCAATGATCCACAAAGTGATATCCTAGCTCATACGCGGCTGACTTGAAGAAACCACTGTATGTCGCGTTTCGCATTTCTTGCGCATTGAGTTTCACCGTGTAGCGATTAATTCGAGCAAAGATATCGAGCAACTCACTCAACGGCGCGGAGTTAAGAACATCGCAGCCTACCTCATAAGTGAGGAATTCATTTTTGACGTCTTCGGGTAGCTGAGAAAAAGTTCGCCCAGCATACTCACGGCTATGAGCCCTAGATATCTTGATGCCATCGTTGAGAAAATCGAAAATTGGACGTGTCGCGGTTTGCTGCCGCTCCTTTGATAGCATTTATTGCAGCAAAGGAGACGAACTATGGGACTGAAACGGACGGACGAATTT
>NZ_JBQERN010000021.1:0-48544 GCF_056535105.1 Ruegeria sp. O5
ACAATCTCTTCGGGCTTCGGTCGCTTGTTTGCCATTCGTGGTCCTCCGTTTCCTAAACATAGCGGTGGACCAGTTCAGTTGGGGAGGCTCAAGGGACCTTGTTGCAGTCGACTTACTTCACTGCGCGCACAGAAGGAAATCAGTGATTTTGACGCCTTCATTCAAGAATGGGCGTAGAAACGCCCGAGTACCTGTTGTGTTGATATACGTTTCGCCCAAGCGCCAGGAATTCTGCACTTAGCGTTCCTTCAAATGTGCCCCGTGCGAAGACCAACGGTGAATAATCGCAACCCGTGTGTTGAGGTCGCCAAATCAACTCTCGGACCGCATTCAGCTATGATATCTGTTCGATCACGACAGGAAACTGTGCCTCAGGTAGAACAGCACAGCATTTTAACCGCCGTTTTGGGGACGTTGCGGCCCCTCAAAGAGCCTACCGTGAAACCAGTTCGAATCCCATTTGTCCGAACCATTTTTCATTTCCACATGCCAGTCATTCATCAAGAGATTGCAACTTATCCATCTGCACTATTCGTTCGCAACTGCCTGAACATGGGCTGCGAAAGCAGGATTGAACATCAGTGCCTTGCACCTGTCGAAGCGACCCGTAGCATAGGCCCAGAAATCTTCGGCCGGGTTATCATCGGCATGTTGGATCAAGCCCCAGAGTGTCCACAGAAGATCGCACATCGCCTTGTAGATCACCATTCGCCCGAATTGAGCCGCTGTTGGTGCCGCGCCAAAATAGGACGTCAGCATCTCGATTTCCTGCTTCTCGGTCAGCCCGGCTTCGACTGATAAATCGCCGAGGTCCCAAAGAGCATCATTCATCCCGGAATATTCGAAATCCACGATCCACATACGGTCACCGTTGTCGAGAAAGTTCTCGCAAAGCGGATCGCAATGGCTGGGAACCAGCGCGCCCGGCTTGTCTTGCAGCAGCTGTTTGATCGGCGCCGCTTCGGCGACGATTTCAGTATAGCCTTCGGGCAGGGAAATATCCTTTGTTGCCAGGACTTTAAGATATTCATCGATCATCGAAAAAAGTTCGAACCGGAATTCGAAAGGGCGGGGTGACTCGTGTAGTTGCCGCAGGGCATGCCCGGCACGCGCAGCCGCTCCGGTGCGCGTTGCGAAAAGCTCGGGTGTCATGGTGACGATATCGTCGATGCAGTCACTGATCATCACACCGGTATCTGCATCCGCCCAAAGCACAGCGGGACCGATACCAGCTTCGGCTGCGACCTTGGCATTGTGAATCTCAACGCCACGATCGATATAATCCGCGGTGCCGTCTCCGGGGATGCGAACGATCATGGTGTGTCCGCAGGTTTCCACTCTGTAGACCAGGTTGGTCAACCCACCCAGCCGCTTGATTTCGCTGTTTTGTGCTGAGGTGTCTTCAAAGCCTTTCAGGTTGCGAAGTTCACTCAGGACACGGTCAGTGTTTCCGTCAGTCATTTTCTGCCTTCCCCCTCAGGCTTTTAGCCGTTCATTGGCCGGGTCGAACAGAGGCCCGTCCACCCGGCAGATTTGTTTGCGGTCACCGAACAGTTCGAGTTCGAATTCCGTCTGGTCCGTCATCGCCACCGGAAGATAGCCGTAGATGATCGTTTTCCCGACATGGTACCCATAACCACCGCTGCTGGCGCGCGAAACGGTTACGCCATTGTGCAGGATGGTTTCCCCCCCGGTCATCGGCAGTTTTTCTTCGGTCACGAAGGTACAGAGTATCTGTGCCGTGCCATTGGATTTCTGGTCCTCCAGCACATCGCGCCCTATGAAACTTTCCTTCGATTTCAGGTGGACGCGAGAGCCCAGGCCCGCTTCTACAGGTGTATAGTCCGGAGTGATGTCGGTGCTCCAATAAAGATACCCCTTTTCCAGGCGCAGCGAGTCAATGGCCCGGTAGCCGATATCGCGGATGCCATGGGCCTGCCCGACCTTCCAAAGCTGATCATAGACATGAAGTGCAAATTCGGTTGGGATGTGCAGTTCCCAGCCCAACTCGCCGGTATAGCCTATGCGCACCGCACGCACTCTTGCTGCTCCGACTGTAATGTCGCGCGCTGTTGCAAAGGGAAACGCAGCGTTTGAGATATCCTCTTCGGTTACCGCCTGCAGGACGTCGCGCGCTTTTGGTCCGCAGATGTTGATCACGGCCCGGGAAGAGGTAACCTCGATTAAATGTGCTGATCCGTCTTCCGGCAGATGACGTCGAATCCAGTCGGAATCGTGAACCCCGAATCCAGCGCCGGTCACGATATAGAAATGGTCGCGCCCCAGGCGGGTGATGGTGACATCCGCCTCGACGCCGCCTTTGTCGTTACAAAGTTGGGTATAGATTACGCTGCCATCCGGCTTGTCCATGTTTGAGACCGCCAGGTGTTGCAACACATCCAACGCGCCAGAGCCGATCAGCTCGAACTTGGAAAAGCTCGACTGGTCGATCAGAACGACACTTTCGCGGGCAGCGCGGTGTTCTTCGGCCGCGAAGACATGCCAACCGGGATTGAGGAAATCGAGTTGATCCACTGGGGCGACCCCAGCTGGGGCAAACCACAAAGGCCGTTCCCACCCGTTCTTCGATCCATAAACCGCCCCGTGTTCTTTCAATCGGTTATATAGTGGAGACAAGCGCAAATTACGTGCGGTCTCGGCCTCCTGGCCCGGATAGCGCATCTTGTAGTGATGTGCGTAATGTTCGACGGCTCGGGGATACATAAAGGCCTTGGTCGCATGATGTGGGCTGAACCGCCGCACGTCCAATGGCCAAAGATCCAGGCTTGGGCGCCCGTTCAGAATCCATTCGGCGATCATTTCCCCCGCGCCCCCGCCAGCCGCAATGCCGTAGAGGAACCCGGTCGAAAGCATCAGGTTCTTGATCTCAGGGGCCCAGCCCATGACAAAATCACCATCGGCGGAATAGGGGATCGGTCCATTGATGATTTGCCGGATTCCGACCTGGTTCACGACAGGGGTGACGACACCGGCAAGTTCAGCCAGCGGCGCGAAACGGTCAAGATTGTCAGGCAGCAACTGGCGCACAAACTCTCCGGGAATACCCTGTTCTCCAAATGGCAATGTGTCGTCTTCGTAACCTCCGATGACCAGACGCCCGCCAGCATCGGGCTTGTAATAGACCAGACGCTCGGGGTCGCGCAGTGTGGGCAGGCCCTTGACCAATTCCGGCTCTGGCAACGGTTCTGTTACGACATATTGGTGCTCGACAGCGCAGGCTGGCACCACGACGCCCAGTTTTGCCGCCAGTTCACGGCTCCACATGCCCGAGGCCAGCACAACGGTTTCCGCCTCATAGTCGCCGTTGGTTGTCATCACTTTGGTTATGCGACCATTGCGGATTTCGAAATCCTCAACCTTCACCCCCTGCCTGATTTGTGCGCCGTGGTTACGCGCACCGGCTGCAATCGCCAGACACAGGCCAGCGGGGTCGACATGACCGTCCGAGGGAATAAAGGCGGCCCCCTCTAACCCGTCGGCATCGATATAGGGAAACAGGGCCGTCGCTTCGGCTGGTGAGATGATTTCCATCTCCAGGTCAAAACTGCGTGCCATCGTCGCCAGACGTTTTGCCTCCAGTAACCGTTCCTTGGTTGCCGCCAGCCGCAAGCTGCCGACTTTCTTCCAGTCGAATTCCATACCGGTCTCGTCAGCCAGCCGGTCGTAGAGCGCGACTGACCGTTTCAGCATCCGGGTTGTATTGCGGGAAGATCGCAATTGCCCAACCAGCCCGGCGGCATGCCACGTTGCCCCCTCTGTCAGAGATGCCTTTTCCAGAAGGACGACATCCGTCTCACCTGCCTGGGCCAGATGATAAGCGATTGAGCATCCGATGATGCCGCCGCCAATAATAAGGTGTTTTGCAGAATGGGTTGTCATGGCCTCGCCCCTGTCGACAAATTGGGTGCCAGATCACCGTATCGGCCAATATAAATCAACAAAAATTAAACAAGAGTGTTGAAATCTGTTGATTTAAGGGGGTAGCTACAATTTATCCTGTTAAAGTCCAACATCCGAGTGACTGAATGTCAAAATACGAAAAGGACATCCTGAGCGCGGTTAACATGCATGGCCGAATCTCGGTCATGGACCTGGCGCAGAGGCTTAACGTTTCCGATCAGACAATTCGTCGAATTGTAAAGCCGTTGGTGGATGCGGGGCAAATCGACAAGGTTCACGGCGCGTTGATCAGCACCCAAAAGGTTCTGGATCCCCCTTTCATCGCGCGTATGACAACCAACCGCGCAGCGAAAGTCGCCATTGCCAAGTCAATATTGAACCTTGTGCCAGATAACGCGTCCATTGCTATCGATACGGGATCTACGTCGGGTTTTGTGGCCCAAGCCCTCAAGGCGCGCAGAGATCTTACCGTGGTGACGAATTCAGCGTTCATCGCAACAACTTTGGCCATGGGGAACGGCAACCGGGTCTTTATGGCAGGCACACAGCTTCGAAATCATGACGGGGCAGCGTTCGACCGCGCGGCCTTTGACGTTATTGCAAATATGTCGGTGGAGTACTCAATCCTGTCGGCGTCACGTGTGGATCCGAAACAGGGTTTTTTGGTGTTCGAACAATGCGAAGTCGATATTGCGGTCGCAATGAAGGCGATCAGCGAACGATGTTTCATGGCAGTGGACTCGACCAAGTTCCAGGCATCCGAACCCAAACCGGCCTTGCGTCTTCCGGCTCTTTCGGCAAGTGACTTCCTGATAACCGAGCGGAAGCCTGCGCCAAAATTTGAAGGCGTCATAGGTCGGGCAAAGACAGTAATCGCCGCAGATCAGTTTCAAGCTTTTGATGAGTGATTGGCCTTTGGGAACGGACGTTTTTTCCTATTGTTTACCACAAAGCTGTGTGGAGTGGCGGGATTGCGTCGCTTGCATAACGCGTGGGCCGCATCAATATTGTCGGCGACATCTGACATACTCCGGCACTCCAAAATGGCAACTGTCCTGATATCCGCTTCAACGAAATTCCGATATGTTCCGTCCAACGTAGGCTGACTTCCTTGGCCGTGAAATAAGCCAGCGACAGATCGACAGGGCGATCCTCGGCCATCGCCTTGATCGGGAACGCTGCCTGTTCTCGATTGTTCGATGACTTATGGTTGCCCGCACCGACACTGATCCTTCGCTACTGAAGTGGCCCGTCGTTGTGATTGGGAAAACGGAGGAAACACGATGGGAAACAAGTGACAGAACCTGCGACGCCAAGTCAGCGTCGCACCTGAGTAACGTCGGGCTCAGAGGCCAGTGCAGTCACTCCACCATGCCTATCCGTTCGATCTGTTGCACTAACGTACCACAGCTGATCAGAGCCTGCCCCGTTGCCAGGATCATCTGGGGCAGGATCATCCATTCCAGCGTCCAGGCAACGCCGGAACGTTCTTGCTCGTGCACCAGCGCCTGATGCATGCCCGACAGTTGGGTTGCGTTGAAACGAGCAAGTGCGACCAGCAGTTCCGCGCGGACCGGGTTGCGCTTGTGAGGCATCGCCGAAGATCCACCGCCACCTGCCAGAGAAACCTCGTCCACCCCCTGCTGGGCCATGAGCGACACGTCCTGACCGATCTTTCCCAGCGATCCGGTTATCAATGAAAGCCATGAGGCAAATTCTGCAAGATTGTCCCGGCGGGTATGCCAGTTTGCATCGCAGCTGGCCAGGCCAAGCCCACGGGCTACATGATCTGCGATTACCTGTCCGGATCCGTGCATCGCGGTGCGATCCCCAACGGCACCGCCAAGTTGCAGCACAAGCAATCTGGGCTGCAACTGGGTCAGGCGTTTCTGGTGATCGGCCAATGGCAACCGCCAGTTTCGCAGGCGCGTGGCAACAGAAATCTGCAATGCCGCCTGCATTCGGGTTCGTCCCATCATCACGTGTTCGCCATATGCCTGTTCCAACGCCACAAGCGCATCTATCAGGTCTGAAAGACGGGCCGAAAACACCTCCAGAATGTCCTTGATTGACAAAACCAGAGCGGTGTCGACAACATCCTGCGACGTCATCCCCTTATGCAGCGCGACGTGGCAATGTTCAGGCAATGCCGCTTTGAGCGACCGCACCAGCGCGGGCACCACAACGCCATCCAATGCCGTCCCGTCGCGCAGCGCCTGCATGTCGGGACGGTGTTGTCGGATAAGTTCTGCCGCGGTTTCCGCCTCCTCTGGTGGTACGGTGCCGACCGCCGCCAAAGCCTCTGAATATGCGGCCTCGACGGCCAGCATGTGTCTCAGCTGAGCCTCTGCACCCAGCAACTCTGAGGTCTGTGGGTCCTCAAACAGCCCGCTGAGCCAGGGATGAGTGGAAAGCTGTTCCATCCTATGTGTGGCCTTTGAAATGAAGCGAGCGGATATCAATCGTCATGGCACCATTCCTACCTGCGCTCAAAGAGCCAAAATCTCGCGGGCCTGTTGCCAGGTGGCGACCGGACGTTCGTGCTTTGCGCATAGCTCGGTCACGCGATTGACCAGCGCAGCGTTCGAAGGCGCTAGTGTATTCCTATCCAGCCGGACATTGTCTTCCAAACCTGTCCGCGTGTGTCCGCCCGCAGCAATGGCCCAATCATTTACCACAATCTGGTTTGGACCGATCCCGGCGGCACACCATTCGGCATCCGGTGCGCGATCCTGCATGGATTTTACGTAGAAGTCGAACACGGCCCTGTCGACCGGCATCGCGTTTTTGACACCCATGACAAATTGAACATACAGCTTGCCATACAGCTTGCCTTCCTTGTGCAATCTGATCGCTTGCAGGATGTGGGACAGGTCAAACGCCTCGATCTCGGGTGTGACTTTGTATTTTTGCATCTCGGCTGACAGCCAGCCCACCAGATCCGGCGGATTTTCATAAACCCGGGTGGGAAAGTTGTTCGACCCAACCGACAGCGAAGCCATGTCAGGTGACAGGGGCAGCATTCCGCCCCTTGCCTGACCGGCGCCTGACCGCCCACCGGTAGAGAACTGGATAATCATTCCGGGGCAGTGTTTTTGCAAACCCTCTTTGAGGAGGGCGAATTTCTCGGGGTCGCTGCTGGGTGTCTGATCATCGTTGCGAACATGGGCGTGGACAATGCTGGCCCCTGCCTCGAACGCCTCTTGCGTGCTTTCGACCTGTTCCGCAACCGAGATCGGCACCGCGGGGTTGTTCTTTTTGGTGGGCAGGGAACCAGTGATGGCCACGCAAATGATGCAGGGTTTGGTCATGGTGACTTCCTGAATTAAGTGCCGCCTTGGCAAGGCAGCACCAAGTAATCAGATATCAAAAAAGACGGTCTCATCTTCGCCTTGTATCTTGATATCGAAGCGATAGACAACTTGACCGTCCCGATTGGTGCGTTTGGCCAGCAGCGTTGCGCGGCGGCGTTCCCATTCAATGAGATTAAGGACCGGGTCCTTGCTGTTGGCCTCTTCCTCGTCCTCGAAATAGATACGCGTATTCAGACCAACATTGATGCCCCGGGCAACGACCCAGAGGTTTATATGAGGCGCTTGCTGGCCCACGTTTCGTCCCGGTGTCGGACCGGGTTTGACAGTGTCGAACGCCCATTCGCCGGTTTCAAAATTGGTAATGACGCGTCCCCAGCCGCGAAAGCCGTCTTCGACATCGCCGCCGCCCTCAGGATGGGCATAAACGCCCTTGGCATTTGCTTGCCAAGCCTCAAGCAGAACATCCTTGATGGGAGATCGTGCCCCGTCCACGACCAGTCCTTCGACCCTGATACGCTCACCCTCGGCATTTGGTCCGGCTATGTCCCAGCCCAATTCCTGCCTGTAGATCTCAAATCCGGCAGCCCCGGGCGCCAGACCGATATGGACGTAAGGCCCGGCTGTTTGCGAGGGGGTTTCCTTCAGATAATTCAGCTGTTGCATCTTCAGTTCCCCTCCAAACGGTTTTCAAACAGGGTCGAGCGCCGACCGCGCAAGACCACGTCGAATTTATAGGCGATGGTATCCAGAGGGATCGTTGAATTCATATCGAGCCGCGAAATCAGGCGGCTGATCGCATCGGCGTCAGGAATAGTTTTCACGATCGGGCACCTGTCGATCAGCGGGTCACCTTCGAAATAGCATTGTGTGATCAGGCGCTGTGCAAAGCCTGTTCCGAATATCGACATGTGGATATGGGCGGGACGCCAGCTGTTCACCCAATTGCGCCAGGGGTAGGCACCGGGTTTCACGGTGCGGAAGAAATAATAACCGTTTTCATCTGTCAGGGTGCGGCCGCAACCACCGAAATTGGGATCGATCGGTGCCAGATAGGTATCTTTCTTGTGTCGATAGCGCCCACCCGCATTCGCCTGCCAGATTTCCACCAGCGTGTTTGGCACCGGACGTCCGTTTTCATCCAGCACCCTGCCGTGCAGAATGATGCGCTCGCCAATCGGGCTTTCGCCGGGTTGCGCATAGTTCGAGATCAGGTCGTTATCCAGAGGGTCAACATCGTTGTGGCCAAAAACCGGGCCGGTGACCTCACTGATCGAATTTTGCAGCGAGATCAGCGAATATTGCGGTGAACGGGTCACGCTGGTCTTGTAGTCGGGTGTCAGCGCAGGTGGGTGCCACTCGCGGTCACGCTGGTAGAATTCACCTTGTTTCAACATTGTCGGATCACACTTCCTTTTTGTCTGACTGGGGTTCCTACGCGTTTCCCATTCAGTCCTGTTCCATTTCATCATAGGTCTGTTTTGCCAGTTTGAGGGCCTGATTGGCGCGTGGCACGCCCGCGTAAATTGCGACGTGCTGAAACGCTTCAAGTACATCCTGCTTGCTGGCGCCGGTACGGGCTGTGGCGCGGATGTGCATCGGGATTTCTTCGAAATTGCCCAACGCAGCCAGCAAAGCCAGCGTCAGCATGGATCTCTCACGGTCGCTGATCCCGTCCGAGGCCCAGACGGTGCCCCACGCGCCTTCGGTGATCAGCGTCTGAAATGGACCGTCCAAATCAGACTTGGCGTCTTCGGCGCGATCCACATGGGCATCGCCCAAAATTCTGCGCCGCACTCGCATACCGGACTCGTATTTGTCACTCATTGCGGTTCTCCATCAGGAAGGCGGACAAGTGTTCAGCATAGATGGCGGGGGCTTCCACACATGGCAGGTGCCCGGTGTTGGGTATTTCGGCATAGCGCGCCCCGGGGATCATAGCACAGGTCTGCCGGACCAGTTCGGGCGGGCAGGCGCGGTCATCTGATCCAGCAACGGCCAGAACCGGCAATCGCAGCGCCCGGGTCATGGGTTCAAGTTCAGCATCTGCAATCGCGTTGCAGCATTCCAGGTACCCAGAAACAGGTGTACGTACCAGCATGTTGCGCCAAAGCAGCACGCTATCGGTTGCCCTGAAACCCGCCGCAAACCAACGGTCCAGAATTGCGTCTGCCACAGGCTCGATGCCGGATGACCGGATCGCGCCCATCCGGTCACGCCACATCTGCGCCGTCCCCATTTTCGTGGCGGTGTTAGACAGAACAAGGGCGCGGATCTGGTCCGGTCTGCGCGAAGCCAGCGCCTGACCGATCATGCCGCCAATAGACAGGCCGACAAACACCGTGTCGCGAACCCCGATATGGTCAAGCAAAGCCTCGGCGTCATCCGCCAGCCCAGCCATGCTGTAAAGCGCCTGAGGGCATTCCGACAGGCCGTGACCACGCAGATCGAACCGGATCAGGCGCAGCCCCTTGGGCAGCAACGGCAAAACCTTGTCCCAAAGGCGCAGGTCAGTTCCCAGCGAGTTGGCAAACACCACAGGCGTGCCATCTGGATCGCCATCCTCACGCCAATGCAGGTGAATGTTATCCAGCGCCGCAATCTGCATCAGTAGGGCAGCCCGACGTAGTTTTGTGCAAACACCGATTGGGCCTCTTTGTTTTCGCACAGGAAATCAATGTCAGCCTTCTGCATTTTCAGGTCAAAGCCGTTCTGTTCCGGAAAACGGTGCAACAGATTGGTCGTGGACCAGCTGAACCGCTCGGCCTTCCAGATCCGGGCCAGCGCTTTTTCGGAATAGCGGTCGATGCCTTCGCTGTCGCGGTCTTCATAGAATTGCAGCAGTGCGTTGTGCAGATAGTGGATGTCGCTTGCCGCCGTGTTAAGCCCCTTGGCCCCTGTGGGGGGCACGATATGCGCGGCATCCCCACACAGGAACAAACGGCCCCAGCGCATTGGTTCGGTCACGAAAGACCGCAGCGCCGCAATTGATTTTTCGACCGATGGCCCGGTAATCAGTGTCTCAGCATATTGCGCGGGGATCCTGCGTTTCAGCTCCTGCCAGAAGGCTTGATCAGTCCAGTCATCGGCACTGTCAGACAGCGAGCATTGAATGTAGTATCGGCTGAGGTTCTCATTGCGCATGGAACAAAGCGCAAAACCGCGTTCCGATCCGGCATATATCAGTTCGTTATGGACCGGGGGTGTTTCGGACAAAACGCCCAGCCAGCCAAACGGATAGACCTTTTCATATTCCCGGCGCACGGTCAGCGGGATGGTTTGACGCGACACCCCATGAAATCCGTCGCAACCGGCGACAAAATCGCAATCAATCCGGTGTCCGGTCCCATCCGCTTGATACGTCACATAGGGTGCATCGCTGTCAGCCCCGTGAATCTGAACATCATCGGCGTTGAAAACGATCTTACCGCCCATTGCCTCGCGCGCATCATACAGGTCACGGGTTACTTCAGTTTGTCCGTAAACAACCACATGACTGCCTGTCAGCTTTTTAAAGTTGATGCCGAATTCGATATCGCCATACGAGATCACTGTGCCGTCATGGACAAAGCATTCCTTGTCCATCCGCTCTGCCACACCGGCTTCGCGCATCAGTTCCACAAAACCGGTTTCCAGAATACCAGCGCGAATGCGGCCCAGAACATATTCCCTGGTTTTGCGCTCTAATACGATGGTGTCTATGCCCTTGCGGTGCAACAACTGGCTGAGCAAAAGACCTGAGGGTCCACCGCCGATGATCGCGACCTGAACGCGCATGTTGGCTCTCCTGATTTCGCGTATCTAATAATTGAACGCCATATCTCGATATGT
Organism: Ruegeria sp. O5; assembly: GCF_056535105.1. NCBI lineage: Bacteria > Pseudomonadati > Pseudomonadota > Alphaproteobacteria > Rhodobacterales > Roseobacteraceae > Ruegeria > Ruegeria sp. O5. Next base: position 11,064 of record NZ_JBQERN010000021.1, read on the forward strand.
AAAATGAGTTCTGCTTGGACTTAGTTGCCGGAATTGGAAAGTAATGATAGATCGCCGCATCAAAGTTAGGCATATTCAATGTTTTATTGAGATATGTCGCGAGAAAAGCCTGAAAGTTGCGGCAGAGAAGCTGTTTCTCACGCAACCGGCGATATCCAAGACACTTAAGGAGCTTGAGGATATTCTGGGCACTGTGCTGTTGTCCCGTAACCGGTCCGGTGTTTCTCTGACGCGGCAGGGCGAAGTGTTTCTGCATTTTGCCGAAATGTCACTGGCCGCTTTGCAGCAAGGTTTTTCTGGTGTGGAACAGATCGAGGCGCGGGGCAGGGCCAGCCTTCGGGTCGGGGTGCTGCCTTCGGTTGCGGCCCGTTTGATGCCAGCCGTTGCTACCGAGTTTTCCGAACTTGCGGGCAATGCCCGACTGAGCGTTTTCGACGGTCCACATGGCCATTTGATGGAGCGTCTTCGACTGGGCGACCTGGAGCTTGTTATCGGGCGTTTGGGTCGCCCTGAAACCATGCAGGGCATTTCCTTTACCCAGCTTTACGAGGAGAAGGTCGTCTTTGTCGTGCGCGCGGATCACCCGCTGCTGAAAGCCCCCGATCTCAGGCGGATTACCGAGTGGCAAGTGCTTTACCCGCCTGAAGGATCGGCAATTCGGCCCTTGGTGGATCGCCTCATGATCGCGCACGGGATTGGTGAAATCGAAGATCGTCTGGAAACTGTCTCGGGTGCTTTCGGGCGGGTGTATACCCGGCAGACCGATGCGATCTGGATCATCTCGGCGGGGGTGGTCGCCAATGAAATCAGCGATGGCCACCTTGTGGCGCTGCCGTTTGATACGTCAATCACACGCGGGCCCGTTGGGCTGATGCGTCGGCCTGACCAGGTCCTGTCACCTCAGGCGCAGGTTTTCGGGTTGGCTTTGGACAATGCAATTGCGAGGTTGGGCTTGTCGCCTGATGGTGCGACCTCTGATAACTAAGGCTGGTCCATTCCGCCGGGTGGCGCTAGGACAGGAGCACAAGATGGATGACAAGGAACGCAGAATCCGTGAGGCGATTATCGAGAAATGCCTTTTTCTGAATTCCAGTGGTCTTAGCCAGGGCACATCCGGCAATATCTCGGCCCGATACGAGAACCGGATGCTGATCACACCTTCGGCGACGCCATATGACAAGCTGACCCCCGAGATGATCGTCTCAATGCCATTTGATGGAGAGTTTGGGACCTGGTATGGCCCGCTCAAACCTTCGACCGAATGGCGGTTTCACTTCGACATCCTCAAGACCCGCCCCGATATGGGCGCGGTGGTCCATGCACATCCGATCTATTGCACGGCGCTGGCGATTGCACACAAAGAAATCCCGGCAGCGCATTACATGGTCGCGGCCTTCGGCGGTCCCAATGTTCGCTGCGCACCCTATGCGCGCTTTGGAACGCCCGAGCTGTCGGAGCTGGCGATCGAAGCGCTGCAAGATCGAACCGCCTGTCTGCTTGGAAATCATGGGTCCATTGCCATGGGAGAGGACCTGGACAAGGCCATATGGCGCGCAGTCGAGCTGGAAACCATTGCCCGTCAATATTACCTTTCCCTGACCCTCGGTCCGGTGATCCTGACCGATGAACAGATTTCCGAAACGCTATCCGGTTTCGCTTCTTACGGCGTTCAGGACGACTACAAGGACGTCGCAGCAGGCACTGCGCACGAGCAAAATGCGTCTGAACAGAAATGAGCGCCAGGATGGCCGCGCTGGGGGTCGGTATATTGGGCTCAAGTCCAGAACTTCGCGACGTGATCAGGAGGTTTTCGCCTGTCGGCGTTGGTGTCACGCATCTGGCCATTCGCGCGGATACGGCTGCCTATTGATTTATTGTCGCGCGTAAAGAAAATGTAAGGTCAAAGCAAAAGAGTTCCGCAAGCGGGTAGGTATGGTAAAAATAAGAAATATGGAGGAGTTCGCGGCCCTGAGCGGGATTTCTCGGCCAACGGTTTCCAAATATTTCCACGACCCGGAAAGCGTTCGTTCCTCTACGCGGGCGCGTATCGAAGAAGCATTGGAAAAGTTCGATTACCGTCCAAATATCTATGCGGTGAACCAGAACCGAAAGCTGACCAAGAATATCGGCATCGTTGTTCCCTATCTAGCCGATCCTTTTTTTGCCGAGATGGCCAGATACCTTGAGCAGAGCTGTATTGCCGCCGGGTATCGTCCATCTCTTTTCAGCTCGCATGGTGAACAGAAGCTGGAGAACGAAATTCTCGATAGTTTGCGCTCTCTGAAACCGGCGGGCGTGCTGTTTGCCCCATTAGGGCGTGCCTCGGACCGCGCTCACATCGAGAAGTTTTGCGCCGAGGTGCCGACGGTTCTGTTTGACAGCAACCTTGAAGGGTTGGGCGCCGCATTTATTGGATCGGACAATTTCAGTTTTGTGTCCCAAACCGTGGAATACATGACCCGGACGGGTGAACCTCCGTCTTTCTTTGAAATGCGCACGCCAGCAAACCCAAACGCCAACAAGCGACGCAAGGCATATATTGAGGTTATGGAACGTCTGGGGTTCGAGCCCCATGTCATTAAAATCGATGGTGAAGGCTGGGCGTTTGAAGAGATCGGGCATCAAGGTGCTTTGAGGGTGTTGGAGAAAGGCGCTCTCAGGACGAATTCGGTTTTGTGCAGCAATGACCGCCTTGCGATCGGATTTCTGGCTGCCTGTTATGAGCAGGGGATTCGGGTTGGGCGAACGGAAGAATGCTCACTCCGTGTCGCATCAAATGACGACCACCCTTTTGCAAAATTTACGTGCCCATCGCTGACAACAGCTGCGCATGATTATGACAACGTGGCAGGATGCAGTGTGGACACCTTGTTTGAACTCATTGAAAGCGGGGGAAAATTTGATGATCGGACGGAAACTCTGTTTCCGGCACGGCTTGTCTTAAGAGAATCTGCGTGAATTAAAACTTAACGCGCGTAAAGTTATTATTGACGCCGCGACAATTTTTAAACTAGGGTCTCTGTACAGCATCCAAGCTCAGGGAGGACAGGGATGTATTTGAAGAACGCACTTCGTGCGGCGACTGCGTTGACTTTCGTCGCTACGGCAGCAGCCCAAGCGGAAACCATCACGATCGCGACCGTCAACAATGGCGACATGATCCGAATGCAGGGCTACACAGACAACTTTACCAATGCGACCGGCATTGATGTTGAATGGGTGACGTTGGAAGAAAACGTTTTGCGTCAGCGCGTCACGACCGACATCACCACCAAAGGCGGTCAGTTCGACATCATGACCATCGGCATGTACGAAACCCCGATCTGGGGTGCGAACGGCTGGCTGGTACCGCTGGACGGTTTGTCCGATGAATATGATGTTGGTGATCTGCTACCTGCGATGGCAGGCGGGTTGAGCCATGATGGCACGCTTTACGCTGCGCCGTTTTATGGCGAAAGCTCGATGATCATGTACCGCACCGACCTGATGGAAAAGGCCGGTCTGGAAATGCCCGAAGCACCCACATGGCAATTCATCCGTGAAGCTGCGGCTGCCATGACCGACCGCGACAACGACATCAACGGCATCTGCCTGCGCGGCAAGGCGGGCTGGGGTGAAGGTGGTGCCTTTATCACCGTAACCGGCAATTCTTTCGGTGCGCGCTGGTTCGATGAAAACTGGAAGCCGCAGTTCGATCAGCCCGAGTGGAAAGAGGCGCTGACGTTCTTCGTCGACATGATGAGTGAATCCGGCCCGGCTGGCTATGCAACAAACGGTTTCAACGAGAACCTGTCTTTGTTCCAGCAAGGCAAGTGCGGTATGTGGATTGACGCCACCGTCGCCGCATCTTTTGTGACAAATCCGGACGACTCAACCGTAGCTGACAAGGTTGGCTTCGCACTTGCACCAAATTCGGAAGGCGTCGACAAGCGCGCCAATTGGCTTTGGGCTTGGGCGCTGGCGATCCCGGCGGGAACTCAGCAAGAAGATGCAGCCAAGCAGTTCATCGAATGGGCAACCTCGAAAGACTACATCGAGCTGGTGGCTGAAAACGAAGGTTGGGCCAATGTGCCTCCGGGCGCGCGGACCTCGCTTTACGAGAATGACAACTATAAGGAAGTTCCATTCGCAAAAATGACTCTGGAATCGATCCTGATGGCTGACCCGCAGAATTGCTGTGTGCAGCCGACGCCCTATACCGGTGTACAGTTCGTGGCCATTCCGGAATTTGCAGGGATTGCCACACAGGTAAGTCAGGAATTCTCGGCCGTTTATGCCGGGCAGCAAACAGTGGATGAGGCGCTTGCCAAAGCGCAGGCCTTCACAGCAGAAGAGATGGAAGCCGCAGGGTACTGAGGCAACCTTCCCAGCGGGGGGCAGACCTTCTGTCCCCTGCTCCCACTTCCACAATTCGTGTTTTTCTCGCAGGCTGCCTTACGCCTGAACAGAGAGGTCTTGCACAATGGCAACTCAACATTCCAGATCAGTTGCACGCCTGATGATGGCACCCGCAGTGGTGCTGCTGCTTGGCTGGATGCTCGTGCCGCTGACGATGACCCTGTATTTTTCCTTCAAGAAATACCTTCCCTTGCGGGGCGGAGATCTCGGATGGGTGGGTTTCGACAACTATATCCGGTTTGTTTCGTCCAGTTCGTTCTGGCCCGCCGTACAGGCAACGCTTGTCATTGTTATCGGCGTGTTGGCGATTACGGTCCTACTGGGCATCCTGCTCGCCATGCTTCTGGATCAACCGATGTGGGGCCAGGGGGTGGTGCGCATCCTCGTTATTGCACCATTCTTTGTTATGCCGACTGTGTCAGCTCTGGTCTGGAAAAACATGTTCATGGACCCGGTCAACGGGTTGCTGGCCCATCTGTGGCGCTTTTTCGGGGCTGAACCGGTCTCGTGGTTGTCCGAAGCTTCAATGACCTCGATTATCATGATCGTGTCGTGGCAATGGTTGCCATTTGCGACACTGATCCTTTTGACCGCAATCCAGTCGCTGGACAGTGAGCAACTGGAAGCTGCTGAAATGGATGGCGCACCGCCGATCAAGCGGTTCTACCACATCATTCTGCCGCACCTGAGCCGTGCAATCACAATCGTAATTCTGATCCAGACAATCTTTCTGCTTTCGATCTTTGCCGAGATTTTCGTCACCACCGGTGGCGCGTTCGGCACCCGTACACTCACCTACCTGATCTTCCAGCGCGTTTTGGAAAGCCAGAATGTCGGTCTCGGATCAGCCGGAGGTGTCTATGCGATCATTCTCGCCAATATCGTTGCGGTCTTCCTGATGCGCATCGTCGGCAAGAACCTGGACGCGTGAAGAGGTAAAACCATGGCCCGCACCGTTACAATCCAACGCAAGTCGCTGAACACTGCCCTGGCCTGGGCCGTCGGTCTGCTGATCTTTTTCCCGATCCTCTGGACCATCCTGACCAGCTTCAAAACCGAAGCACAGGCCATCGCAAGCCCGCCACTGTTCCTGAACTTCGACTGGACGCTCGAGAACTATGCTGTCGTGCAGGAACGCTCGAACTACATGCGTTTCCTTTGGAACTCAGTCATCATCGCAGGCGGGTCAACCCTGTTGGGTGTGATCATTGCCGTACCGGCAGCATGGGCAATGGCGTTTGTTCCTTCGAAACGTACAAAGGACATTCTGCTTTGGATGCTCTCTACCAAGATGTTGCCCGCAGTCGGGGTCCTTTACCCGATCTACCTGCTGTTCATCCGTCTGGGGCTGCTTGATACACGAGGTGGACTGGTTGTCGTGTTGATGCTGATCAACTTGCCGATCATCGTCTGGATGCTCTACACCTACTTTCGCGAAATTCCCGGTGAAATCCTTGAAGCTGCGCGGATGGACGGGGCAACGCTGAAAGAGGAAATCCTGCACATCCTGACACCCATGGCTGTACCGGGCATCGCTTCGACTGTCCTGCTGAACTTCATTCTTGCCTGGAACGAGGCATTCTGGACCCTCAACCTGACAGCCGTTGACGCGGCCCCGCTGACCGCATTTATCGCCAGCTATTCCAGCCCCGAGGGCCTGTTCTTTGCCAAGCTCAGCGCGGCTTCGACAATGGCCATTGCACCTATCCTGATCCTTGGCTGGTTTAGCCAGAAACAACTTGTCCGCGGCCTGACTTTTGGCGCTGTGAAATAAGGAAAACTTCTCATGGGACGTATTCAACTCAAGTCCGTGACCAAAAGCTTTGGCGACGTGCAGGTTATCCCGCCATTGGATCTGACCATCGAAGACGGAGAGTTCACGGTGTTCGTCGGGCCATCGGGTTGCGGTAAGTCCACTTTGCTGCGCCTGATTGCGGGGTTGGAGGACATCACCTCTGGCTCCATCGACATTGATGGGGCCGATGCAACAAACGTACCACCTGCAAAACGCGGTCTGGCGATGGTTTTCCAGTCTTATGCCTTATATCCGCACATGTCCGTTCGCAAGAACATCGCCTTTCCCTTGCGCATGGCGAAACTGGATCAGGCCGAAATAGACAAACGTGTGGAAGGGGCCGCGCAGGTTCTGAACCTGACCGACTATCTGGATCGCCGCCCCGGCCAACTGTCTGGTGGCCAGCGCCAGCGTGTGGCCATCGGGCGTGCCATTGTCCGCGAACCCGCAGCGTTTCTGTTCGATGAGCCGCTGTCCAACCTGGACGCCGCGCTGCGCGTCGGCATGCGTTTGGAGATCAGCGAGTTGCACGAGCGGTTGGCGACAACCATGATCTATGTGACCCATGATCAGGTCGAAGCGATGACGATGGCCGACAAGATCGTCGTGCTTCAGGCTGGTGTAATCGAGCAGGTCGGAAGCCCGCTGGACCTGTATCGAACGCCGCGAAACCTTTTTGTCGCCGGGTTCATCGGTTCGCCCAGGATGAACTTTATCGAAGGCGAAGAAGCTGCAAAACACGGCGCACATACAATCGGCATCCGCCCCGAACATATTGCTGTGTCCGAGAGCGACGGAACCTGGAGCGGTGTTGTAGGCGTGTCCGAGCATCTTGGATCAGATACGTTTTTCCACATACATGAAACCGGTCTGGCGGAAACAATCACGGTGCGAGCAGACGGAGAGGTTGGATTTAGGCATGGCGACCGCATCTACCTGTCACCACGTGCCGACGTGCTTCATCGTTTTGACGCGCAAGGGCTGCGGATCGAATGAAGCGACTGGACGGAAAAACCGCGCTTATCACTGGTGCTGCGCGTGGAATCGGGCTGGCCTTCGCAAAAGCTTACGTCGCCGAAGGTGCGCGTGTGGCCATTGCCGACATAGATTTCGCGCGGGCGCAATCCGCAGCCTCGGAAATCGGTGACGCTGCAATGGCGGTCGAAATGAATGTTGTTGATCAGGACAGCATCGACATTGCTGTTGCGCGCGCAGTGGATCAGTTCGGCCAGATTGACATTCTGATCAACAATGCTGCCGTTTTCTCAGCAGCGCCAATCATCGAAATCGACCGCTCCGATTACCAGCGCGTTTTTGATATCAATGTTTCGGGCACCTTGTTTACAATGCAGACCGTTGCGCGGCACATGATCGACGCCAATGTCAAAGGCCGGATCATAAATCTGGCCTCACAGGCTGGTCGGCGTGGCGAACCTTTGGTCGCCGTTTACTGCGCCAGCAAGGCTGCCGTAATATCTTTGACGCAGTCAGCGGGGCTCAATCTGATCGCTCACGGGATAAATGTGAATGCGATCTCGCCCGGTGTTGTTGATGGAGAGCATTGGGACGGCGTCGACGCCTTCTTTGCGAAGTACGAAAATAAAAAACCGGGGCAGAAGAAGCGTGAAGTTGCATCAGCGGTACCGTTCGGCCGTATGGGACGGGCCGAGGATTTAACCGGGATAGCGGTGTTTTTGGCGTCTGATGAAGCGGAATACATCGTGGCCCAGACTTACAATGTCGATGGCGGAAACTGGATGAGCTGATGACCCCTTTGGCGGACATAACACCGGTAGAGCTGTGCCTCGAACGCCTCGGATCGCTTCCTGCGGATGTCAAAATACCCGGATACCGGCGTGAAGACCTGACCCCTGGAATTGTTCATATTGGGCTTGGGAATTTTCACCGTGCGCATCAGGCATGGTACATACACAGGCTGATGCAAAAAGGGTTGGCCCTCGACTGGGCGATCATCGGGGCGGGCGTTCGGGCCTATGACGCGGACATGCGCGAAAAGCTGATTGGGCAAGACTGTCTGACAACTTTGATCGAGCTTGACCCGTCCGGTGTTTCTGCCGAAGTCATCGGCCCGTTGATCGACTATCTGCCCATTGAACCCCAAAATGCGCCTCTGATCAGGAAAATGTCCGATCCCGCCATCCGGATCGTGTCCCTTACCGTTACGGAAGGTGGCTATTTTCTGGATGCCAAGTCGGGTGTTTTCGACGTGGACCACGATGACATTCGACACGACGTGCAAAACCCGCAACAGCCTCGCACGGTCTTTGGTGCCATAGTGGCAGCACTTGGCAATCGCCGTGCCGCCGGGCATCTGCCCTTTACGGCATTAAGCTGTGACAACCTTCAGGGCAACGGAACCATCCTGCGCAATTGCGTTGTTGAACTGGCACGCCTTACGGACCCTGATCTTGCAGATTGGATCGATCAGAACGGGGCGTTCCCGAATTCGATGGTGGATTGCATTGTTCCCGCAACCACTGATCATGTCCGAACCCAGACCCGCGCCCTGGGAATTGAAGACTGCGTTCCGGTGTCACACGAGAATTTCCGCCAATGGGTGATTGAAGACGATTTCTGTGCCGGGCGGCCGATGTTGGAGAATGTCGGCGTTACGATCACCAAAGACGTACACGCATATGAAACCCTGAAACTACGTATTCTGAACGGCGGGCACCAGATTCTGGCGAATGTGGGTGAGGTTCTGAACATCCCCACAATCGCGGACTGCATGAACGACCGGGAAATTTCGGCATTCTTCCTGAAAGTACAGACCGAAGAAATTCTTCCTCATGCCATTGCAGTTCCCGGGATGACACCGGAACAGTATCTGGATCTGGTCAATCGCAGGTTTTCGAACACGGCTATTCACGACACCACGCGGCGCGTGGCCTTTGATGGGTCTGCACGACACCCCGGATTCTTGCTCCCGTCGCTTCGCGATGCACTGGCCTCGGGTACATCTGTTACTGGGTTGGCGCTGGTTGAAGCTTTCTGGTGCCGGATGTGCGCCGGTCTGCGTGAGGATGGATCAGAGATTGCGCCCAATGATCCCATCTGGAGCGATTTGCAGAGTGCGGCCCTTGCCGCCAGGGAACAGCCCGAAAAGTGGCTTGAGGCAGCAAACCTGTACGGAAGTACTGGCCGTGAAGCTCAGTTCGCAGAAGCCTTCATACGCTGGTTGCCGCGGATCTGGCAGCACGGAAGCCGGACGACGATCAAAAGCTATCTGAATGCGCTTTCCTGACGGATGTGATCTCGGTTCAGGTGGTTTCCATTATTGAACTGGTCGCAGGCTTTGAATTTCCGGTTGTCCGATCGAAAACTGCCATAGGCGTCAATCTTTGGATTTCCGCACGATATATACGCCTGCGAGGCAGAGAGCGAAACCAAAGGCGATGCGCCAGGTGACCGGCTCGCCCAGGATCATCCAGGCCAGTGCAATTGCCAAAGGGGTGACAAGGTAAAGCAATGTGGACACGCGGGTCGCGTCGCCGCGCTGAACAAGTGCGACATAGAGGCTGATCGAGATCAGGGAATTGGCGATGACCAGATACGCAAGGGAAAGGATCAGGTTTGGATGCCAGGTGACTTCCATCGTTTCGGTCGCCATTGCGATGGGAAGCAGCACGGCAAATCCGATCACATATTGAACAGCACCACCCAACACTGGGTCGCTGCGCCGCCCGTGACGTTTTTCCAGCAAAGTGGCGGCGGTCAGGCCGACCAATGCACTAACCGCAAGCAGCCCGGCGGAAAGAGGCACTGCGCTAGTCTTGTCAAAGACGCTGATTGCAACCCCCGCAAAACCCAGCGCCAGGCCAACCCACATCACGGGCCGTCCACGCGCTTCTCCGACCAACGGAGAGAAGGCGGCGACAAGTGCAGGTTGCAAGGCCATCACGATGGCAGTGGTGCCGGCACCCAACCCCTGTTTCATCGCCTGATAGGCCAGACCGAAGTAAACACATTGAATAAGAAACCCACTTGCCGCCATCGCGGCCCAGTGCGCCGGATCACGCGGCAGGGCAGGGCGGAACACCGCCAGCAGCGGCAGAAGACACAGAACAGCCAGACCATAACGGATCGCAAGCATGGTCATCGGTTCCACATAGGGCAGCCCCAGCTTGGCAAAGCTGTAGCCACCCGCCCAGAACAGCACGAACAGAACCGGTGCACCCAACCAGAATATGGATACCGCGCGGGCCGAGGTCATCATCTATTCCAGCTTCGAAGATAATCGCCCAAGCATATCAAGGCATTGGGCCATCTGGTCGACCGAGACGTATTCATCAGGTTTATGCGCCTGATCGATTGATCCGGGGCCGCAGACAACGACGCTCATCCCCAACTGCTGAAAAATCCCGGCTTCGGTGCCGAAGGGCACAACGTCGGCTCCGTTTGCCCCTGTCAGTTCCATCACAAGGTCACGCGCTTCGTTGTCGTCCATTGGCTCCAGCCCGTCGACCTCACCGATTACTTCGGTCTTGATACCGGCATCGGGATGAACAGTCTGCATTGCCGGGATCAGGGTTTGCGCGCAAAACCGGTGCAGTTCGTCTTTGACGTAATCCGCATCCGCCTTTTGCACTGGTCGCATCTCCCAATCGACCCGCGCCTTACCGGGGATCACATTATGGGCCACCCCGCCCACCAACGTACCGGTACTTATTGTTGTCCATGGCGGGTCGAACGGGCTGTTTGCCGGTGCTCGCCCTTGCAAATCAGCCTTCAGCGCCAGCAGTTTCGACACGTATTGCACCGCGTATTCTACAGCGTTAACGCCGCGCTCGGGGGCCGAGCCATGGCCTTCGAACCCGGTAAAATGCGCTGTATATTCATAGCAGCCCTTGTGGCCTTCGATGATGCGCATCGAGGTGGGCTCGCCGATGATGACCACAGCGGGTTTGATCGCTTTCTCCCGCAGGGTTTTGGCCAAAGCCTGCGCGCCAAAACAGCCGATTTCTTCATCATAGGTAAAGGCAAAATGCACCGGGCGCTGAAGGGCCAGCTTTGCGTAGTACGGGGCCATGACGACTGCCGCCGCGATAAACCCTTTCATATCGCAGGTTCCGCGCCCAAACCACTTGCCGTCTCGCTCATCCATCACGAACGGGTCCGAGGACCAGTCCTGATCGGCGACAGGCACTACATCGGAATGGCCTGACAGAACGACACCACCGTCGCGCTTGGGGCCCAACGTGGCAAAAAGATTGGCTTTGGTGCCGGTTTCGTCATGCCATATTTCCACCGCTGCACCGCAATCGCTCAACCGGTCCGCGAGGTGCTTGATCATGTCCAGGTTGCTGTCTGACGAAACCGTAGGGAAGCTGATCAGTTCGCCCAGCAGGGTCTTGGCGTCTTCGAGGATGCTCAAGGCTTAGTCTTTCACAAAGAGCTTTCGCTCGATATTGCACAGGGCTTCGGCGGGGCCGTTTTCAGTTATAAGAATGGTTTCCGTGGTCTCAAGCCCCCAGCTGTCCATCCACAGCGCAGGCATGAAATGGAAAACCATGCCCGGTTGCAGAATGGTCTCGTCTTCGGCACGGATCGACGCTGTCCGTTCGCCCCAATCTGGCGGATAGCTCAGACCGATAGGGTATCCCATGCGCCCCTCCCGTTCGAGTCCGTGACGTGCAAGAACCTTAAGAAAAGCGTTTGCAATGTCGCTGGTCCGTTTGCCAGCCCGGGCAGCCTCTAGACCCGCCGCTATCCCTTCGATCTGTGCGCGTTCCGCGTCCCGCATTTCTGGCGGCGGAGTGCCAAGAAATACCGTGCGGCAAAGCGGAGCGTGATAGCGCCGATAGCAGCCGGACAGTTCGAAAAATGTTGCTTCACCCTTCTTCATCGGTGCGCCATTCCATGTCAGGTGCGCGGCAGTGGCATCCAGCCCCGAAGGTGTCAAAGGGACAATAGCCGGGTAATCCCCCCAATCATCCTCAACCCCGGTAATCCCGGCGTGAAAGATATCTGCGACAAGGTTGTTCTTGCGCACGCCCACTGCGGCGCGATCAATGGCCGTTTGGATAACTTTTTCTGAAATCCGGGCCGCCTTGCGAATAAAAACAACCTCTTCTTCCGACTTGATCAGGCGCTGCCAGTTAACCAGTGCCGTCGCATCCACCAGCGTTGCTTCGGGCAATTCCTTGCCCAAAACCTCGTGTGCCTTTGCGGAATAGTAATAGTTCTCCATCTCAACGCCGATACGGGTCGCGTCCAGCCCAAGCGCGCGAATGTGGCCAGCCAGATCCTGCATGGGATGGCGTATGGTTGATTGAACGTAGTGGTCTGCATAGCCGCGAATGTTGTCCTTGGACATCCAGCATGTGCGCAACCCACCCAATGCATCCATCTGGCGTCCCCACCAAATCGGCTCTCCTTCCATGCCGAGCAATACGCCCTGATGCACATAAAAGGACCAACCATCATAGCCAGTCAGCCAAGCCTGGTTCGACGGGTCGGTGACAAACAGCAGTTCTAACCCCGCTTTTTCCATAGCGCTTCGGGTTTTGGCGATCCTGCGGTCATATTCCGCTTGGCTGAAAGGGGCGTGTTCAATCGGCATGGCATCCTCGGCGGCTGGATATGACATGTACTTGAGCGCAATCTTACCAATTTGTACACAGATGAACTTGTGAGTGATACCTGAACCGCGACTCCTGTTAGAAGCCAATTGGTTGTTTGATGATACGATCACGCTGTGGGCCCAGGGTATTCGCACTCGGCATCGAAAGACGCCGTAGAATAGAGCGTTGGAAGCACGCAAGGGTCCCAGTTCGGCGGACGGCGCGATTCCGAAAACCGCGCCAAAAACCATGAGCCCCCGAGGGTCGCGAAAAGCTCCTCGGACATCATCTGATCGCGGTTATCACGGGTCTCTCGGTTGCTTGTGCGGTTTTATGCTGCGCCGGAGCGAGGATCGGCATTTCTCCGCTGGATATGATTGCAATACGGCAACGGTGGCGCCTGATCTCGTGGGTGGCATGGTGCGTGGAGTAGGTGTCCTGAGGCACAGTGAAGGCTCGCTGCCAAACCCCAGATGTCCAAGGACTCAACCAATGTTACACACTGCGCCCACCTGTCGAGAGGCGTCCCCTTGTTTCGATGCATGTCGATCCAGCGCGCTCGACACCAACGGCATTCTCAATTCAACGGGTGCCGCGTCTCCTGTGGTGAACGAGGCAGAGTGCCAGAAATTGCGCAACTCCATCGGTCAAGGGAAAGCGCGCAATCTTTGGGGAATGGTTGCGTGGGGTTTGTTGGTGATTGTCCAAATCGCTGCGTACGCCGCCATGTTTTACGGTGTGTTGGTTATGCAAATCTCGCTGCTTCCCTACGTATTTCTGGTCGCACTGACCGTGTTACTTTGGCTGGGTTACGATTGCATTCGCGATATGCGCAAGGATACGTCATCAGCTACCGGTCAGAGATAGATATCCATTCTTACCTGAATGACTTCGGGTCAACGATAGTCGATATCTGCGGCCATACTGCCGGACCTTGGGGAATGTAAGTGTCGCCCTTCGCGATTTTCCTGGGGCAGGGCGCTTTCAATTTCAAGACACACCCTGGCAACGGGCATCTTTCACGAAAGTCAGTGACAGAGCCGGTTGACAACAGGTTTTGTATTTTGGATACATTTGTCAGGGATATCGCAACGACCTGTATTGTCACTGAACGCTCTGACGACAAAGAGCCCTGCGATTGTCTTGCAAAGTCCATTTCTGGGAGAAAATCATGAAACTCAATCTTCTAGCCGCAACCACGGCAATCGCCCTGTCGGGTGCCGTGGCACAGGCGAATACCCTTGTGTATTGTTCCGAAGGTTCGCCCGAGGGGTTTGACCCTGCATTATTTACCGCAGGAACAACCTTTGATGCCTCATCGCATCCTATTTATAATCGGTTGCTGGAATTCGAAACCGGTACGACCAATGTGATCCCCGGCTTGGCTGAAAGTGTCGAGGCCAGTGATGATGGCCTGGAATACACGTTCAAGCTGCGCCAGGGTGTCAAATTCCATTCGAATGACGAATTCACCCCGACCCGCGACTTCAACGCTGATGACGTAATCTTTTCCTTCATGCGCCAAAAGGACGAGAACCACCCCTATAACCAAGTGTCTGGCGGCACGTGGGAATACTTCCAGGGTATGGGGATGCCGGATCTGGTCTCTTCTATCGAAAAGATTGATGACTACACGGTGAAGTTCACCCTGTCCAAGCCAGAGGCACCCTTTGTTGCGAACATGGCGATGGATTTTGCATCGATCATGTCAGCCGAATATGGCGATGCTATGATGGCTGCCGGAACGCCTGAAAAACTGAATACTGCACCCATCGGGACCGGGCCTTTCTCGTTCGTGGCCTACCAGAAAGACGCGGTGATCCGCTATGCGGCCAATGGCGATTATTGGAAAGAACCGGCGCAGGTCAAAAACCTGATCTTTGCCATTACGCCGGACGCGTCTGTTCGTTACCAGAAGCTGAAAGCTGGCGAATGCCATGTGATGCCTTACCCGAACCCGGCTGACATTCAGGCGATGAAGGATGATGCAGACATCAACATGATGGAGCAGGAAGGGCTGAACGTCGGGTATCTGGCTTACAACACCACGATGGCGCCGTTCGACAACCCCAAGGTTCGCAAAGCGTTGAACATGGCGATCGACAAGCAGGCGATCATCGACGTGGTTTTCCAGGGCTCGGGCCAGGCTGCCAAGAACCCGATCCCGCCAACCATGTGGGGCTATAACGACGCTATTGTGGACGATGCCTATGATCCCGAAGCGGCCAAGGCCATGCTTGATGCCGAAGGTGTCTCGGACTTGTCGATGAAGATCTGGGCGATGCCTGTTCAGCGCCCCTATAACCCCAATGCCCGCCGCATGGCCGAGCTGATCCAGGCTGATTTTGCCAAGGTTGGTGTGGGCGTCGAAATCGTCTCATACGAGTGGGGCGAATACCTGTCACGCTCGAAAGAACTGAACCGCGACGGTGCTGTTCTGCTGGGTTGGACCGGTGATAACGGCGATCCGGACAACTTCCTGGCCGTTCTGCTGGGCTGTGACGGGGTCGAAGCATCGAACCGTGCACAATGGTGCCACCAGCCGTTCGAGGATCTGATCCTGAAAGCCAAGCAAAGCACCGATCAGGCAGAGCGGACCAAGCTGTATGAACAAGCGCAGGTCGTGTTCAAAGAGCAGGCCCCATGGGCAACCATTGCTCACTCGGTTGTATTCATGCCGATGAGCAACAAGGTGCAAGGCTACAAAGTGCACCCGCTGGGCGGCCACATCTTCTATGGTGTGAGCGTCGAGTAAGCCACCACTCACTCACCGGAGCTGCCTGTTTGGCAGCTCCGGCTTTTTTATTGAGGAGGTCGGCCTGAATGCCGGATCTGTCCGAATATCGTCAACTGGCACGGGACCTGTCAGTCGACGCAGTAGCTCTTGTGCCTGGCCCGAACTTCACCCGCGCTTTGGGAAAAGCTTTCATGAGCCACGAGCGGCCCTTCGTGGTGATTGTCCCGGCTGAGGGACAGGCCGCAGCGATTGTGCCCAATCTGGAACTGGCGTCATGGGATCTTGTAGGGTTCGAGGGCGCTGTTTTCGATTGGCGCGATCAGAGCGGTTATGATGATGCGTTTACTGCTTTGGCCGCACATATGCCGATCCGCTCTCTTGCGGTGGAAGGTCAGGTGATGCGGGTTTTTGTCTCTGCGGCTTTCACACGTGCTATGCCGGACTTGCGGATCGTTGACGGTGAACGCGAAATCTCGGGCCTGCGCATTATCAAAACCGATGAAGACATTGCTGCGATGCAGGCGGCCATCGATATCTCGGAACGTGCTCTGGGTCGTGTGATTGCAGATGTGCGCGTCGGTCAGACTGAAAAACAGGTCGAGCAGGCCCTGATACAGGCGCTGTTTGCAGAAGGAGCCGAGTCTCTGGCGTTTTCGCCAATCGTTGCGGCTGCCGACAACTCTGCACGGCCGCATGGGAAAGCACGCAGCGACTACCAGATCAGGGCAGGCGACGCGTTACTGTTCGATTTCGGTGCCCGCAAAGATGGTTTCGCCGCCGACATTACGCGAACCTTCTTTGTTCAGGACGTGTCGGACGAGGGCAGGGAAGTCTACGACACCGTTCTGCGCGCCAACAAAGCCGGGTTCGAAGCCTGCCGCCCTGGTGTAGCGGCCCATGACATAGACGATGCGGTCATAAGCGTGCTCGAGGCCTCGCCATTTGCGGATCGTATTCGCACCAAAACGGGTCACGGGTTGGGTCGGGATGTGCATGAGGCACCTTATATCATGCGTGGGAATCATCAGAAAATCCTGCCGGGTATGGTCTGGACGAATGAACCAGGTCTGTATGCGCTCGAAAGATTTGGCGTTCGCATCGAAGATGATGTGCTTGTCACTGAGGATGGCTGCCGGTCGCTGACCCATTTCCCCAAAGAGCTTACAATCATAGGTCGCTGATGTTTGGTTACTTACTCACCCGCATTGGCCTGTTCGTCCCGACCTTTCTGGGCGTGACGTTGATTTCATTCATGTTTATCCGGGTGCTACCGGGTGATCCGATCATCGTTATGGCCGGCGAGCGCGGCATGACTGAAGAACGCTACCAGGAAATGGTAGAAAAGCTGGGTTTCGACAAACCGGTGTTGCAGCAATACTGGGAATACCTTGCCGGAGTTTTGCAGGGTGATCTTGGCGAAAGCTTTGTCACCAAAAAACCGGTCTGGGAGGAGTTCTTTTCGCTGTTCCCCGCGACAATGGAACTTTCGCTCTGCGCCATGATCTTCGCCATCGCATTGGGTCTGCCTGCCGGCGTGATTGCGGCGGTGAACCGGGGGAAGTTTTTTGACAGGGCACTGATGTCTTCGGCATTGGTCGGATATTCGATGCCCATCTTCTGGTGGGCGCTGCTGCTGATCATCGTGTTTTCGGGCAATCTTGGCTGGACACCGGTGTCCGGCCGGATCGACCTGCTTTATTACTTCCCAAGTGTCACTGGCTTTATGCTGATCGACAGTCTTTTGTCCGGACAGGAAGGCGCATTCGGGTCGGCCGTTCGTCATCTGATCCTTCCGACGATTGTGCTGGGTACTATTCCGCTGGCCGTGATCGCGCGTCAGACCCGGTCGGCGATGCTGGAGGTTCTGGGCGAGGATTACATCCGCACCGCGCGTGCCAAAGGGTTGTCGCCGACCCGGGTAAACGGGCTGCATGCGCTACGTAACGCGCTGATACCGGTTGTCACGGTGATCGGGTTGTCGGTTGGTACGTTGCTGGCGGGGGCAATTCTTACTGAAACCATCTTCAGCTGGCCGGGCATCGGCAAGTGGATGGTCGACAGTATTTTCCGCAGGGATTACCCGGTGGTGCAAGGGGGTTTGCTGATGATCGCGGTGATCGTGATGCTGGTGAACCTGCTGGTCGATGTTTTGTACGGCATCATCAACCCCAAAATCCGGAGACGATGATGACCGAGCTTTCGTCGAACCAGCCAATGGCCGAAAATCGTCCCAGCGCACTGCGAGAGTTCTGGTACTATTTCAGCGAAAACCGCGGTGCCGTGATCGGGTTGTGGGTTTTTGCCGCCTTTGTGTTCTGTGCGGCCTTTGCCCCTTTGTTGGCCCCCTATGATCCGACCGAACAGTTCCGGGACCATATCCTGCAACCCCCTGCCTGGCAGGAAGGCGGAAGCTGGGCCTTCCCGTTGGGCACCGATCCTTTGGGCAGGGATATGCTGTCGCGGCTGATCATGGGTTCACGCTATTCCTTCTTTGTGGGGATCGTTGTGGTCTGTGTTGCCGTAACGGGCGGCGTAATGGTCGGCCTTCTGTCGGGTTTTGCGCCCAAATGGGTTGATACGTTGATTATGCGGGTGATGGACATCGTCCTGGCTTTCCCGTCTCTGCTGCTTGCCCTTGTTCTGGTCGCCATTCTGGGCCCATCACTGACCAATGCGATGATCGCCATCGCCATCGTGTTTCAACCGCATTACGTGCGCCTGACCCGCGCGTCGGTTCTGGCGGAACGGCAGAAAGACTATGTGACCTCGGCCCGTGTGGCCGGTGCTGGCAAGTCGCGGCTGATGTTCATCACGGTATTGCCCAACTGTCTGGCGCCAATCATCGTGCAGGCGGCCCTGTCTTTTTCGACTGCCATTCTGGACGCGGCGGCCCTTGGGTTTCTGGGCATGGGCGCGCAGCCTCCCACGCCGGAATGGGGCACCATGCTGGCTGAAGCGCGCGAGTTCATCCTGCGCGCATGGTGGGTTGTCACCTTCCCCGGTCTCGCAATCCTGGTCACCGTACTTGCCATCAACCTGATGGGCGACGGGTTGCGCGATGCGCTGGACCCGAAACTGAAGCGGAGCTGATCGCATGAGCCTTTTGCAGATCCGTAATCTGACTGTCGAGTTCGCCACATCTTCGGGCAGTTTCCGCGCCGTGGACGGTGTCGATCTGTCGGTCGACAAAGGCGAATTGCTGGCCATCGTTGGCGAAAGCGGTTCAGGCAAGTCCGTGTCGATGCTGGCACTGATGGGCTTGCTGCCCTGGACCGCCACGATCACCGCCGATGAGATGAGCTTTGAGGGCCGTGACCTGTCCGGTATCTCGGCCCGCGAACGGCGCAAGATCATTGGCAAGGACATGGCGATGATCTTTCAGGAACCGATGTCCTCGCTGAACCCCTGTTTTACTGTCGGGTTCCAGATCAAAGAGGCGTTGCGCATCCACCTTGGCCTGAACCGAAAGGAGCGTCACGAGCGTGCGGTCGAATTGTTCGATCAGGTTGGCATTCCTGCGCCTGAAAGCCGCCTGAATACCTTTCCGCATCAGATGTCAGGGGGCATGAACCAACGGGTTGTGATCGCGATGGCCATTGCCTGCAATCCCAAACTGCTGATCGCGGATGAACCGACCACCGCGCTGGACGTGACCATTCAGGCGCAGATTCTGGATCTGTTGATCCGGTTGCGTGATGAGCATGACATGGGCCTTGTTCTGATCACCCATGACATGGGTGTCGTTGCGGAAACCGCCGAGCGGGTTCAGGTGCAATATGCCGGGCAAAAGGTTGAAGAACAGCCTGTCAGGGATTTGTTCCGAACCCCCCGCCATCCCTATACCACGGCCCTGCTAAGTGCTTTGCCGGAGCGGGCGACGTCCAAGATTCTGCCGACGATTCCAGGTGTTGTTCCGGGGCAATTCGACCGTCCAAAAGGATGCCTTTTCAGCCCACGGTGCCGCTTTGCCGATGCGACCTGCGCCCAAACCCCGCCGACCCCTCATGCCGAGGCATTTGGCAAGGCGCGCTGTCACCATGTTGAAAAGATTGCCGCCGGAGAGCTGGTATGACCACACCTATCATTCAGGCCAAAGACCTGGCCCGGTTTTATTCGGTCAAAGGTGGGTTGCTGTCCAAACCCGCAACCGTAAAGGCACTGTCGGGGGTGGATTTCGACCTGCTGCCGGGAAAAACACTGGCCATTGTCGGAGAGTCAGGCTGTGGCAAGTCTACGCTGGCCAGACTGATTACAATGATCGAAGAACCAACCTCGGGCAGCCTGACGATCAACGGGGTCGACATTACCCCTTCGCAATGGAGCAAGATGCGAGAGACGGTACAGATCGTCTTTCAAGACCCCTATAGCTCGTTGAATCCGCGTCAGCGCATCGGGCAGATCCTGCAGGAACCGCTGATTATCAACCGGCCACAGATGACAGCCGCCGATCGCGAAAAGCACGCTCGCAAGATGATCGAGATGGTGGGCCTGCGCCCGGAACATTATGACCGCTATCCGCATATGTTCTCGGGTGGGCAGCGCCAGCGGATCGCCATTGCGCGGGCGCTTATGCTGGATCCCAAGGTGCTGGTTCTGGATGAACCTGTCTCGGCGCTGGATGTTTCGATTCAATCGCAGATCCTGAACCTGCTGGTCGATCTTCAGGAACGGCTGAACCTGGCCTACCTGTTCATTTCACATGACTTGTCGGTTGTCCGGCATTTCGCCGATGACGTGATTGTCATGTATTTGGGGCGCGCGGTTGAAAAAGGCCCGAAAGAGCAGCTGTTCGCGGCACCCCGACATCCGTACTCCAAGGCGTTGCTGTCCACGACGCCCCGCGCCGACCCGGATGCCCGCAAAGAACGGATCAAGCTGGAAGGCGAGTTGCCGTCACCGATGAATATCCCGAAAGGGTGCGCTTTTGCGCAACGATGCTGGCTTGCGACGGACCAGTGCAGGCAAACATTGCCTGAACTGGATGACGAAACCCATCAGGTCGCGTGTCTGCATCCTCTTTTCTGAAGAACCAGATGGCAGACGAAAACGCCCGGGCCATAGGACCGGGCGTCAGGAAGTCCGCACGTCCTTGAAGGCGTCAGAGCCCCCATTTCTCGCGGTTTGCTTCAAAAAAACCTTCCGCTTTTTTCACTTCGATCCAGTTGTTCACATAGTTGATCCAGATCTGATCGCCTTGTGGCAGGATCATCGCAATCGGCGAAGGTGATCGGGGGCCGGCGTTTTTCACGCGGATAACAGGAAACTTCTCTTCAAGGGTCGAGCCCTCGATGTTCGACGTTATGAATACATCAGCACGACCGGCGATTACTTCCTGATACCCGCGGGCCGGGGCCTCGACCACCTTGATCTCGGCGTTTGGAAACCATTCACGGACCCGTTTTTCGAATGTGGTGCCCAAAGTCGTCGCGACCTTCACACCGGCCTGATTGATCGAGTCATACCCGTCGAACTTGTCGGCCTTGTCCTTGGTTGTGTAGGGGAAGAGCTCCACCGAGATATAGCTGTCGGAAAAACCGGCAACTTTCATGCGCGGTGGTGAAATCGATGCAGACCCGGTCAAGTGGTACTTGCCTGCCACCACACCGTTGACCAGTGTTTTCCAGTCCGTGGGGACAAATTCGACCTCAACCCCAAGATCGGCGGCCAATGCATTCATAATGTCGATGTCGTACCCTTTGTAACTGTTGGTTGCCGGGTCGCGCAGTGTCATCGGGTTCCAGTCACCTGTGGTACCAACCTTGAGAACGCCGGAATCCAGCACCTCGTTCAGCGCAGATTGCGCCTGTGCGGAACCGGACAATACAAGCCCCAACACGGCAACCGCCGCGGCTTTCCAAAAAACGCTCATAGGTATCTCCCGTTGGTGGCGTTACGACCTTGTGATTGCAATCCTCATTGATTTCAGTCCAAAGGGAAAGATAACCTCAAGAAAATATTACTATGGGGCAAAAACGGGGGCAGTTCAGCTTATGGCAGGCGCCGCAATCGAGCTTGTGGGCGTGAATAAGTGGTATGACACGTTTCACGTTCTCAAGGACATTAACCTGACGGTCAGCAGCGGCGAAAAGGTGGTGATTTGCGGGCCTTCGGGGTCAGGCAAATCCACGGTCGTTCGGTGTATCAACCGGTTGGAAAAACACCAGAAAGGTATCATTCGGGTAGATGGGGTTGAGCTGTCGGATGACGTCAAGTCTACGGCAACCATACGGTCCGATGTCGGAATGGTGTTCCAGCAATTCAATCTGTTTCCGCATTTGACCGTTTTGGAAAACCTGACTTTGGGTCCGATCAAAGCGCGCGGCCTGAGCCGGAAGGACGCAGAGGAAAAAGCGCGCCATTATCTGGATCGTGTACATATCCCCGATCAGGCGGACAAAAAGCCAATGCAGTTGTCTGGTGGCCAGCAACAACGCGTAGCGATTGCACGATCCTTGTGCATGGAACCGCGCGCGCTGTTGTTCGATGAACCCACGTCGGCTCTGGACCCCGAGATGATCTCAGAAGTGTTGGAAGTTATGGTTGAACTGGCAAATGAGGGCATGACCATGGTGGTTGTGACCCACGAGATGGGATTTGCCCGCAAAGTTGCCGACAAGATGATCTTCATGGATGCCGGTGAGATTGTCGAAGAAGGCAAGCCGGAGCATTTCTTTACCAACCCTCAGTCTGACCGCTGTCGCAAATTCCTGTCTCAGATACTGCAGCACTGAGAGGGGCAGATGAAAAAACTTCTACTAATCGTACCTTTGCTGCTGGCAGGCTGTTCTTCATCCCAGACCTGGGGCTGGTATGTGATCGACCCGACTACAGCATCGGGGTGGATCAATGTGAAATTCCTGATCTCGGGGATGGGTGCAACGATTCAGATTTCACTGATCGCCGCCGTGCTGTCGATCATCATCGGATTGCTGGTGGCCCTGCCGGGATTGTCCGAAAAACGTGGCTGGCGGCTGGTCAACCGTGTTTACGTTGAATTTATTCGCGCAATTCCCCTGCTGCCGATGCTGTTCTGGGTCTTTTATGGCTTGCCCATCGTGTTCAAGTCGATGGGCATGAATGTCCCGATCGATCCCTTTTGGGGTGCAATCATCACCCTGGCGATTTCCGACAGCGCCTTCACTGCGGAAATTTACCGTGCAGGCATTCAATCCATTGCGCGCGGTCAAAGCGAAGCGGCGCAGACCATCGGGCTGAACTATGTGCAGACCATGCGCTACGTGATCTTGCCGCAGGCAATCCGGCGCATTCTGCCGCCCTTGGCAAACCAGTTCATCTACATCGTAAAGATGAGTGCATTCGCCAGCGTCATCGGGATGCAGGAACTGACCCGCCGCGCGAATGAGCTGGTGGTTACGGAATACCGCCCGTTGGAAATCTATACCCTGTTGATCTTTGAATACCTGATCCTGGTTCTGATCATCAGTGCGGGTGTGCGCTGGCTGGAGCGTCGCATGGGCGCGGACGAGCGCGGATAAGGAGAATTGATATGGACTGGAAAGCTTTCATGGCCGAGACCGAGGCCAATATCGGAACTTTTTCGCAGGAAGTGCCCGAAACCGTGCGCGGCTTTGGCATCATGAGCAAGGCCGCCAAGACCAATGGCGCACTAAGTGAGAAAACCAAGGAATTCATGGCCCTTGGCATCGCCATTGCGACCCGCTGCGACAGCTGCATAGGGTTTCACGTGCGTTCCCTTGTCCGGCTGGGTGCAACCCGAGACGAGATGTGCGAGGCATTGGCGATGGCGACCTATATGGGCGGCGGGCCGTCTTATGCTTACAGCGCCAAAGCGTTGAAGGCTTATGATGTGTTTTCCGGGTAATTGCCGCGCAAATCACCAAAGCGGATTGTGATCAGCCGTTTGGTTCCGGGTCAGCGTGCCCTAGACCTCCCGCGTTTTCCTCGGCAGTTTTGCGAATAATTGCACCGATTTTCAGCAGGTTTTCACCCAGCGGGTTGGTCTTTCGCCAGATCAGGCCGATGGTCCGGGTTGGTGGAGTATCCTGAAAGCGGGCGATGGACACGTCGGCAGACCGTGTTTCCAGCCCCACCGCCATTTCCGGTATCAGTGTCACACCGATGCCGGCCCCGACCATCTGCACCAGTGTGGACAGAGAACTGCCCTCCATAATGTGCTGCGGTTCGATGTTGCGGATCGAACAGAACGAAAGCGCCTGATCCCTGAAACAATGCCCTTCTTCCAGCAACAGCAGCCGCATCGTTCTGAGCTGTGACGAACTTGGCATTGGCAACCCGGCGTCCCGCGCCGGGCGAACCAGCAGAAAGTCTTCGTTGAACAACGAAAATTCCCGAAGGCTGGGTTCCGAGACAGGCAAAGCGACAACAGCAAAATCCAGCCTGGAGTCCAATATTTCGCCGATCAGGGTTTGGGTGATGGTCTCTTTGGGCTCGATCGTCAGCTGTGGGAATCGTTGGGACAGTGCCTTGATGATTGATGGCAGCAAGTAAGGCGCGACCGTGGGGATGACCCCGATTCTGATGCGACCCGACAAGGGACCGGCGGAAGATTGCACAAGGTTCCCCAAATCCTCGACCCGCGTCAGGATTTCGCGGCCATGTTTTAGGACATCTTCGCCAAGCGCGGTCAGGCGCGTCTCGCGCGCTGCGCGTTCGACCAAGGGGCCACCCATGATGGCCTCCAGCTCTTTGATTTGTATGGAAAGCGCGGGCTGCGATATCGCGCTGGCCGCCGCCGCCTTTCCAAAGTGGCCGTGGGTGGCAAGCGCTTCGAAGTAGCGCAGGTGTTTAAGCGTGAGTGACTTCATAGGAAAAACTAATCGCAACGATAGTAATTACAAATTTCCAATTATCGAAACTGTGGGGTACGAGTCAAGACATCTGAACCCCTCGGTAAATACTCAGGAGATTTACAATGGACGGTAATCCCCACAATCACCAATCCGGCGGCTGCCCAGTCTTGCATGGCGGCAACACGGGTACGGGCAACTCTGTCACCAAATGGTGGCCGGATGCGCTGAACCTGGACATTCTGAGCCAGCATGACACGCGCACCAACCCGATGGACGCGGATTACAACCACCGCGAAGCAGTCAAAGGGCTGGATTTCAACGCTGTCCGCGCAGATGTCGAGGCGTTGCTGACCGACAGTCAGGACTGGTGGCCAGCCGATTGGGGCCACTATGGCGGCCTGATGATCCGTCTGGCGTGGCACTCTGCCGGGTCGTACCGCCTGGGGGATGGTCGCGGCGGCGCAGGTTCGGGCAACATCCGTTTTGCACCGCTGAACTCGTGGCCGGACAATGCCAGCCTTGATAAAGCGCGCCGTCTGCTCTGGCCGGTGAAAAAGAAATACGGCAACGCGCTGTCTTGGGCAGACCTGATTGTTTTGTCGGGAACGGTTGCCTACGAATCCATGGGTCTGAAGACCTTTGGCTTTGGCTTTGGCCGCGAAGATATCTGGGGCCCGGAAAAAGACGTCTATTGGGGTTCGGAAAACCAGTGGCTGGCCCCGTCCGAGAACCGCTATGGCGATCTGGAAACCCCCGGAACGCTGGAAAACCCGCTGGGTGCGGTGCATATGGGCCTGATCTATGTGAACCCAGAAGGTGTGAACGGTAACCCGGATCCAGCAAGAACTGCGCTGCACATCCGCGAAACCTTTGCCCGCATGGCGATGAATGACGAAGAGACCGCCGCTCTGACCTGTGGTGGTCACACGGTCGGCAAAGCGCATGGCGCGATGGCGGGCGATCATATCGGCGCCGAACCCGAAGCCTGCCCGGTCTCCGCTCAGGGTCTGGGATGGGACAACCCCGATCAAAACGGCAAGGCAACCAACGCGTTCACTTCTGGTATCGAGGGTGCGTGGACGAAAAACCCGACCAAATTCGACATGGGCTTTTTCGATTACCTGTTCGGCTATGAGTGGGAATTGGGTAAATCGCCCGCGGGTGCACAACAGTGGCAGCCTATCGACATGCCGGAAGATGAAAAGCCGGTCGACCCGACCGACCCTTCGGTTCGGCGTATGCCGGTCATGACCGATGCGGACATGGCAATGAAGATCGATCCGATTTACAATGCGATCTGTCAGAAGTTCATGGCTGACCCGGATTACTTTGCTGACACTTTTGCCCGCGCGTGGTTCAAGCTGACCCACCGCGATATGGGGCCACGTGTCAACTACTATGGCCCTGACGTCCCGTCAGAAGAGCTGATCTGGCAGGACCCGATTCCTGCCGGTTCGACCGGGTATGATGTCGATGCCGTCAAAGCAAAGATCGCCGACAGTGGTCTAACCGCGGTCGAGATGATCACCACCGCGTGGGACAGTGCCCGTACCTTCCGTGGCTCGGACAAACGCGGCGGAGCAAATGGTGCGCGTATCCGTCTGGCACCGCAGAAAGACTGGGCAGGGAACGAGCCCGAGCGTCTGGCAAAAGTGCTGGGCGTGCTGGAGCCGATTGCAGCGGAAACCGGTGCCTCGATCGCCGACGTGATCGTTCTGGCGGGTAACGTCGGTCTGGAACAGTCGATCAAAGCCGCAGGCTTTGACGTGACGGTTCCGTTCTCGGCCGGTCGCGGCGACGCAACGGACGAGCAAACCGATGCCGATAGCTTCTCGGTGCTGGAGCCGTTGGCGGACGGGTTCAGAAACTGGCAGCTGAAGGAATACGCGGTATCACCCGAGGCGATGATGCTGGACCGCGCGCAACTGCTGGGTCTGACCGCTGCGGAAATGACGGTTCTGGTGGGTGGCCTGCGTGTGCTGGGTGCCAATCATGGCGGCTCGGCGCATGGAGTCTTCACGGATCGCGTGGGTCAGTTGACCACCGACTTCTTCGTCAACCTGACGGATATGTCGCTCAGCTGGCACCCGGTTGACGGCGGCACATATGAGCTGCGTGAACGTGCCTCGGGTGAGGTCAGGTTCACCGCAACCAGCGCGGATCTGGTCTTCGGCTCGAACTCGATCCTGCGTGGCTACGCCGAGGTCTATGCCCAGGACGATAATGCCCAGAAGTTCGTGCGCGACTTCGTGGCGGCCTGGACCAAGATTATGAACAACGACCGGTTCGATCTGGTAGCCTAAGTCAAAAATCGTCAGGCGAGGGAAACCTCGCCTGATACTGTGTCCGGGCAGACATCTGATAGTGCCCGATTATCCCGCGATCACATTCTGTTTTTGAACACCCAGGCCTTCGATGCCCAATTCCATCGTGTCGCCGGGTTTCAGATAGACTTGCGGGTTTTGCCCCATGCCCACACCTGGCGGAGTTCCGGTCGAGATCACATCACCCGGTTGCAGGGACATGAATTGTGACAGGTGTGAGATCACAGTTGCCACCCCGAAATGCATCGTCCGGGTCGAGCCATCCTGATAACGGTGGCCGTTGACCTCAAGATACATCGGCAGGTTCTGAGGGTCTGCAACCTCGTCCCGCGTTACCAGCCATGGACCGATGGGGCCGAATGTGTCTGCCGATTTGCCCTTGACCCACTGCCCCGAGCGGTGAAGCTGAAAATCACGTTCCGACAGGTCATTGACCACACAATAGCCCGCGACGTGATCCATCGCTTCGGCCTCGGAGATGTATTTCGCTTCCTTGCCGATCACCACGCCCAATTCGACCTCCCAGTCGGTCTTGACGGACCCGCGCGGGATTTCCACCGTATCGTTTGGCCCGATAATGGCCGATGTCGCCTTGAAAAAGATCACAGGTTCCTGCGGCAACTCCATACCGCTTTCTGCCGCGTGGTCGGCATAGTTCAGGCCGATGCAAATGAACTTGCCCACTTGGCCGACACACGCCCCTAAACGGGTGTTGCCTTCAACCATCGGCAAATCCTGTGGATCCAGCGCGCGCAGCCGCGCCAAACCTTCGTCGCTGAGTACATCGCCCGAAATATCGTCGATGACGCCTGACAGGTCGCGAATTGTGCCATCGTCGTGCAGCAACCCGGGCTTTTCTGCACCCAAGGCGCCAAACCGCAGTAGTTTCATATTGTGATCCCTTTCAGATTAAATCGCCCATCCGCCATCAATGGCAAAGGGCTGACCTGTGGTAAATGCGCTGCTGTCACTCGCAAGGTAGAGCGCCAGTTCGGCAATCTCGTCGGCAGTCCCAATGCGCCCCATCGGCTGGCGGGCGATGAAATCCGTCATCGCCTTTTCGTAGTCGCCCGTCGCCCGCAAACGCTCGTGCAGGCTGGGGCTGTCAACGGTGCCGGGGCAGATAGCATTGCACCGGATGCCCTGCGTGACGAAATCGGCGGCGATCGACTTGGTCAGGCCAATTACGGCAGCCTTTGATGCGCAATATACAAACCGGTTTGGAACGCCCTTCATCGACGATGCGACCGAGGACATATTGATGATCGACCCCCCGCCGTTTTTCAACATCGCGGGCAGGGTCAGACGGATCAGGCGATACATAGCCTTCACATTAAGATCGAAACTGAAATCCCAGTCGTCCTCTTCGCACTCAAGAATGGTGCCGTTTGCCACGTAACCCGCGCAATTGAACAGGATATCCAACGGTGGCAATTCAGCCACGGCACGTTTTACGGCATGCGCGTCTGTCACGTCGAGATGGATTGGAGAGATCCTGTCGATCTCCGAAAGCCCGGCCAAAGTGGTTTCGTTGATGTCGCTTGCAAAGACATGCGCGCCTTCGGCTGCGAACAGTTCGGCCGTGGCACGTCCGATGCCCTGCCCAGCGGCGCTGATGAATGCGGTTTTGCCTTTTAGTCGGTCAGAAGGCTGATGCGATGTCATTCTGGTCCTCATGATTTTCCCGAAGCCGGGTGGTGTGTTGGGGATAACTGCCTTGTTGTTCGCGCCTCAGGGAAAAGATTGGGCAGGTTCAGCGGGCGCAAAGCAGTGCGTGTTTGGGGTTCGGTGCGGCACCGTCAAATCCTGATGTGATAAGCCTTTGCCGCATTCCCTCCGAGGATGGCCGCACGGTCATTGGAGGAAAGTGCGCTTAGCAGTTCGTCGGTTGCATCTATCCATCGTTCATAGCTGCTGGCCAATGTGCAGACCGGCCAGTCGCTGCCCCAGATCAACCGCGATGGTCCGAACGTGTTCAGTAGGTGATCCACATAGGGGTACAGGTCCCGAACCGTCCAGTCAGGTGCAGCTTCGGTGACAAGACCGGACAGTTTGCAGAACGCGTTGGTGTCCCGCGCGATGGCGGCCATGTCTTCGGCCCACCCGTCAAATGCACCGTCCCGGATCAGAGGTTTCGAGCCATGGTCAATCACAACCCGCATGTCCGGGTGCTGTGTCAGAAGGCGACGCAACGGCCCCAGGTGCCGGGGCAGGGTGAGGGCATCGAAAGTCAGATCTTTAGATTGGATGGCCTCAAAGGCAGGTCTCAGGGCTGCGCCGAGCATCCAGTTCGGATCAGCGATATCCTGAATCATTGGCCGCAGACCAACCAAAGCGGGATGAGTGGCTAGTCTGATGATTTGTGCACGCGCATCAGGGGCGTCGAAACCGACCCAGCCAACCACACCTTTGATAAAAGGTGTCTTGTCCGCCAGTGACAACAGGTACTTCGTTTCGGCGACGGTCGACGCTGCCTGAACCAGAATTGTCCCGTCGATGCCCTGTGCTTGCAACAATGGCGCAAGATCACCTGGCCCGAAGTCCCGGTAAATCTGGCCCAAATCCGGTGTCAGCCACCCATAGTCACCACGTGCCAGCGCCCAAAAATGCTGATGGGCGTCGATCTTCATGCAATCACGCCTTTCTTCAGGATGATGTTGCCGTACAGCCTGCGCTCGCCGGTCTGAATGATGGCAAATGCGGATGCCGCGCGTTGGTAGAAGTCGAACCGGTCCAGACCCTGAATTTGCGCGGGGTTGTCAGCCTGCGCGTCGATGATCTTTTGGAAATCTGCGACGGCCTCGGGCACGGCTTCGGGATCACCTACAACCTGCATGGTCAGCGCGGGGTCGGGCACGAATGTATCCAGCGGCATGACAGACAACACCGCGCCAAGCAGGTCGCTTGCTGTTGAACCATCCGCACGGATGCAGTCGGGCCCAAGGCTTGAGCCCGGGAAATTGGCGTCCGCAATAACGATGTCATCGCCATGGCCCATGGCACGCAGGGCGTACAGCAACTCAGGAGACAACAGCGGGTCGAGGTTACGCAGCATTGACAGGTTCCTTGGGCAAAGGGGCATCTGACCGGATCAGGCCTTCGGTACGCAGGTCTGACCAAAGCTGGGCGGGGATAGTCCGCTCCAGCAGGGCGACATTGGCTTGAACCTCGGCCGCATTGACGGCGCCCGGAACAACCGTTTTCACGGCGGGGTGTCCCAGAACAAATTGCAGCGCGGCTGCGATCAGCGGTGTGTCATGGGCCGCACAGACAGTTTCGATCCTGCGCACCCGTTCAAGAATATCCTCAGGCGCATCGGAATAGTTATACTTGGCCCCAGGCACCGGTCCGGTGGCGAGGATACCTGAGTTATACGGCCCGCCCAGAATGATGCCCACATCGCGTTTCTCGCAAAGTGGCAGAAAACTGTCCAAAGCTTCCTGCTCCAAAAGCGTATACCGACCTGCCAGCAGGAACCCGTCGAAATCGCCAAGACCCAGCAGTTTTTCGCAAACCTGGCATTCATTCACGCCGGCGCCAATCGCAGCGATCTCACCTGCATCGCGCAGTTCAACCAGCGCCTTGTACCCGCCGCCATCGAACAACTCGCGTACTTTGGCGTCTGACATTTCCTGACTGCCCTGACTGAAAGCGCAGACGTCATGCACCAGAAGAATGTCCGCATTGGCAACACCTGTCCGGTCCCGGCTTGCCTCATATGACCGCATGACGCCGTCATAGGTATAGTCGAACACAATGCGTTTCTGCGGAACGTCCACAAACGCTTCGGGTGTCACCTCATGTGGTTCGCAATCCAACAGCAGACGACCGATTTTGGTTGATAGCTGAATGTTCTCACGCCCAAACCGCCTGATCGCTTCGCCAAAGCGATACTCGGACCGCCCCAACCCGTATTGCGGCGCGGTGTCGAAGAACCGGATGCCTGCGTCAAAAGCGGATTGCAACGCAGCCTGCGCATCAGCATCCGAGACCTTGCGATAAAGATTGCCCAATGGCGCGCCGCCAAACCCCATGCGGGTCAGCGGTACAGGCCGGGACGTCCTGTTGTTCAGAAGGGCGGTTTGCGAAACGGTCATCCTGCCTCTCGGGTGTTTTGGGGGGGTAAATTGAACAGCTGCGGTCTTTCCTGTTGCAGCTGTTCTATCCGAGGCATCAGTTGCCCAAGGTGATGGCGCATGGCGTCTTGTGCCGCACGTTCGTCATGGGCACTGATGGCATCGAATATCGCCCGGTGTTCGGACAGTGTTTCCGCAATGCGGCCGGGTGTCGGCAACAGCAACATCCGTGCGCGGCTGACCTGTAGCGACACGGTCTGTGCCACATCCGGCAGGCGAAGCATCCCGGTGAACGCCATCAACAGGGCGTGGAATTCCTCATCTGCGTGGTAAAACCCGGCAATGTCTTCATCTTCGATCAACAGCTCTTGCAGGCGCACATTGCGGCTCAGCTTTTTGCGCTGATCTTCGGTCAGGTCACGCGCAACCTTGGCCACTGTTGCCAGCTCCAGGGCCTCTCGCAGAAAGGCGCCTTCGCGAATTTCCTCCATCGAGAAATAGGACACACGTGTACCCGATTGCGGCACCACATCCACCAGCCCTTCGGCGGAAAGCCTGGTGATGGCGTCCGCGACAGGTGCGCGGGACACACCCAATTGCGCGCAGATCGGCGCCTTCCGAAGGTTAGCGCCGGGGGGGAAATCCAATGCCAGGATCGCCTGTTTGATGGATTGGTAAACGCGCTGCGCGAGCGACCCCTCAAATGTTGAAATGTCGGGCAGGCGGGTGGCGTCAATGTCGTATGGGTGGTTCATAAATCTGAACTATCATACTAACATGTTAGTTGACAAGAGAGGATTATCCCCGTAGCTCTGTGGCGAACAAGCGGGGAATCCATGCGCCCAGTTTCAGAGATCAAAGCCCAGGGCGGCCCCGCCCGTGACACAATCCGGCTGAACCCGGATGACAACGTGATCATCGCGTTGCGCGACCTGAAAGCCGGCGCGCAACCGGATGGGTTATCGGTGCAGCTTCCCACGGAAATCGCACGCGGGCACAAGATCGCCACCGCCCCGATTGCGGCAGGTGAGAATGTGATCCGCTACGGACAGATCATAGGTCAGGCCAAAGCGGATATCGCCGCGGGCGAGCATGTTCATGTCCATAATCTGGGTATGGGGGCGCATCAGCAGGACTACGCATATGCAAGCGCGAACACGCCACTGCCCGTGATTTCAGGCGACCGTATCTTCCAGGGCTTCCATCGTGCCGATGGCAAGGTCGGCACGCGCAACTACATCGGCATTTTGACAACGGTGAATTGCTCTGGCTCCGTGGCGCGGTTCATCGCCGAAGCCGCCGAGAAACGGGGCTTATTGGACGCGTACCCGAATGTGGACGGTATCGTCCCGATCGTTCATGGCACTGGATGCGGCATGTCGGGCAAAGATGAAGGCTACGCCACGTTGTTTCGAACGCTGGCGGGATATGCCCAGCACCCGAATTTCGCCGGTATCCTGTTGATCGGTTTGGGCTGCGAGGTGATGCAGGTGGCCGATCTGGTTGGCGGTCGTCCGATCCGTCCTGATGGCGTGCTGCGTTACATGACCATTCAGAGTGAGGGCGGCACACGCCGTACCATTGAACGTGGATTGAACGAGCTGCGCGGGATTGCCGACCTCGCGAACAAGGCCGAACGCAAACCTGCGCCGATCAGTGCGATAACGGTCGGAATGCAATGCGGCGGGTCGGATGGGTATTCCGGGATCACCGCCAATCCTGCTTTGGGTTATGCGTCGGATCTGTTGGTGCGGCATGGCGGTACGACGATCCTGTCCGAAACCTCGGAAATCTATGGCGCGGAACACCTTTTGACCCGGCGGGCCGAGACCGTTGAGGTCGGGGAAAAGCTGATCGAACGCATTCGCTGGTGGGAGGGGTATACACAGCGCAACGGCGGCGAGATGAACAACAACCCAAGCCCGGGCAACAAGCGCGGCGGGTTGACGACCATTCTTGAGAAATCGCTTGGCGCCGTCGCCAAGGGCGGCACCGCGCCCTTGCGCGGTGTTTACAAGTTCGGCGAGAAAATCGACAAGGCCGGCTTTGTTTTCATGGACAGCCCCGGTTTTGATCCATGCTCGGTCACGGGGCAGGTAGCGTCAGGCGCGAACCTGATCGTGTTCACCACCGGGCGGGGCTCGGTTTCGGGATATCAACCAACACCCTGCATCAAGCTGGCTACCAATTCCGAAATGTATGCCCGGATGTCGGAAGACATGGATCTGAACTGTGGGGATATCGTCACAGACGGTGTGAGCATTGAGGCAAAAGGCGAAGAGCTGTTCGAAATGCTGATCCGCGTCGCATCGGGTGAACAAACAAAAAGCGAAGAACTTGGCTTTGGTGGGGTCGAATTTGTGCCCTGGCAAATCGGCGCGGTGATGTAGGCGGCACCACCCCTTGGGGAGAGGGGTGTTTGGGAGGATAAATGAAAAAACTGGTCGACATGTCGGGGATCGAGAAACACTTTCCCGGAGTCCATGCGCTGAAATCAGTGCAGTTCGATCTGGTGCCCGGTGAAGTCCATGCGCTGATGGGCGAGAACGGCGCGGGAAAAAGCACGCTGATGAAAATCCTCTCGGGGATTTATCAGCGCGACGGTGGCACATTGCAAATCGAAGGACGTGATGCAAACCCAACCACGCCACGCGAGGCGCAGGCTTTGGGTATCGGCATCATCCATCAGGAACTGAGCCTGATGAATGATCTGACAGTGGCACAGAATATTTTTATCGGCCGCGAACCTCGTAAACGGTTTGGCCGACTGAACGATGCTGCGTTGAATGCACATACGGCCGAGATCTTTGCGTCCATGAACCTAAACCTCGACCCCAAGGCGCAGGTCGGCAGTCTGACCATTGCGAAACAACAGATGGTCGAGATCGCCAAGGCTCTTTCTTACCGGTCCAGGGTTCTGATCATGGATGAACCGACCGCGGCCCTGAACGATGCTGAAATTGCCGAGCTGTTCGTGATCATCCGCCGTCTGAAGGCTGAAGGCGTGGGCATTGTCTATATCAGCCACAAAATGGATGAGCTGAAGCAGATTGCTGACCGGGTTACGGTGATGCGCGACGGAGAATACGTTGGCACCGTTGACGCGGCAGCAACGCCGATCAGCCAGATTATCGCGATGATGGTAGGTCGCGAAGTCAAGGAAGAGCCGCTGGTCCCCCCCGATCTGAGCGATGCCGAGGTTTCGCTGGAAGTGACCGGGCTGTGTCGGGGTCACGAAATCCGCGATGTCAGCTTTTCGGTCCTGAAGGGTGAGATCCTGGGCTTTGCCGGGCTGATGGGGGCCGGACGTACCGAAGTTGCGCGGGCAATCTTCGGGGCTGATCCCAAAGATAGCGGAGAAATCCGGGTGCATGGGCAGGTGGTCTCGATCAGGACACCATCCGATGCCGTCAAGGCGGGCATCGGCTATCTTTCCGAGGATCGCAAGCATTTCGGCCTCGCCACAGGGATGAGCGTTCGTGACAATGTTGCCTTGGCTTCGATGGATATGTTCACCGGACGTGTCGGTGTTCTGAACGATGGTGAAATCAGCACGACGGCCAAGGGTTACATCACGCAGCTGGGCATTCGCACGCCTTCGGACACGCAGGAGGTACGCCTGCTGTCCGGCGGCAATCAGCAGAAAGTTGTCATTGCCAAATGGCTGCTGCGGGATTGCGATATCCTGATTTTCGATGAGCCCACGCGCGGTATCGACGTGGGCGCAAAATCTGAAATCTACAAGCTGCTGGAAGAACTGGCCGGGCAGGGCAAGACGATCATCGTGATTTCGTCGGAACTGCCCGAGATCATGCGCCTAAGCCATCGCATTGCCGTGATGTGCGAAGGCCGACTGACCGGCATTTTGCCGGGCGGCAAAGCCACCACTCAGGAAGACATCATGCATCTGGCGACGCAGCGGGCGGCGGCGATGCAGATAACAGGAACAGCGTAATGACCTCAGCAACGGAAATCGAAAAGAAAAGCCCACTGGCGGGGCTCTCGGAAAGCGGCGCCTACCAAAAGCTGCTGGCCTTCGCCAGCTTGATTGCCTTGCTGATCGGGTTTTCAATCGCGTCGCCGAACTTCATGCAAACTTCAAACATGATCGCCATCTTGCAGGCGACATCGGTCAATGGGGTGCTGGCGGTTGCTGCAACATTGGTCATCATAACTGGCGGGATCGACCTGTCCGTGGGAACTCTGATGACATTCTGTGCCGTTATCGCCGGTGTCGTGCTGACCTATCTCGGAATGCCACTGTTGTTGGGGGTTACGGCAGCGATTGCGGCGGGTGCGTTCTGCGGGCTGTGCTCGGGCACCTTTGTCGCCAAGATGAAAATCCCGCCCTTCATTGCCACGCTGGGTATGATGCTGATCCTAAAAGGGTTGTCGCTGGTGATTTCCGGCACGCGGCCCATCTACTTCAACGACACGCCGGGCTTTGACCAGATTTCGCGCGGGTCGCTGATCGGAGAGGTTTTTCCCGCATTGCCGATCCCCAATGGCGTGCTGATCCTTTTCCTTGTTGCCATTGCAGCTTCGTACATTCTGGGGCGCACGGTTCTGGGCAGATACACCTTTGCGCTGGGATCAAACGAAGAGGCGGTGCGCCTATCGGGGGTGAATACCGATCTTTGGAAGATGCGTATTTACGCTCTGGCAGGTGGGATTTGTGGCATTGGCGGAATCCTGATCGCGTCGCGACTGAATTCGGCACAGCCCGCGCTGGGGCTTGGCTACGAGCTGGAAGCCATCGCTGCCGTCGTGATCGGGGGCACGTCCCTGTCCGGTGGGCGTGGTACGATCCTTGGAACCCTGATCGGTGCCCTGATCATGGCAGTTCTGACCAATGGTTTGCGGGTGCTGTCCGTCGCGCAGGAATGGCAGACCGTTGTCACCGGCGCGATCATCATTCTGGCCGTTTATGCCGATATGGCGCGGCGCAGGAAGACAGGTTGAACAGTCACAAAAATCAGAAACGAAGACCAACTGGAGGAGAAGACATGCTAACACGTCGTTTCATTTTGGGGGCCCTGAGTGCGGCCAGCCTTTCGATACCTGCAACTATGTCATCAGCGGAAGACATATATATTCCGCTGGTGTCCAAAGGTTTTCAGCACCAGTTCTGGCAGGCGGTAAAGTCCGGTGCGGAACAGGCCGCCGAGGAATACGGTGTCACGATCACCTTTGAAGGCCCGGACAACGAAACCATGGTGGATCGTCAGATCGACATGCTGGCGGCGGCCTTGGCCAATAACCCCAAGGCCATCGGTTTTGCCGCTCTGGACAGCCAGGCCGCCATTCCACTGCTGAAGCAAGCTGATGAAAAAGGCATTCCGATCATCGCTTTTGACAGTGGCGTTGACAGCGACATCCCAGTTTCTACAGCAACAACAGACAATCAGGCCGCGGCTGCGCTGGCTGCGGACAAGATGGCCGAGATGATTGGCGGCAAAGGCAAAGTCGCCGTTGTTGCGCATGACCAGACCAGCCGCACAGGCATCGACCGGCGCGACGGCTTCGTCAATCGCATTGCTGAAAAATACCCGGACATCGAAGTTGTCACGGTTCAATACGGTCAGGGTGACCACCTGAAATCGACCGAGGTGACCAAAGCGATCCTGACGGCGAACCCCGATCTGAATGGCATCTTCGGCACCAACGAAGGCTCGGCCATCGGTGTGGTGAATGGTGTGCAGGAACTGGGGACCGAGGGGCTGACCATCATCGGATATGACAGTGGCAAGGCCCAGAAAGATGCGATCAAAAGCGGGCTGATGGCGGGTGCAATCACTCAGAATCCCGTGGGCATCGGGTATGAAACCGTCAAGGCTGCTGTGGCCGCGATGAAGGGCGAAGAAGTTCCTGCCCTGATTGATACCGGGTTCTACTATTACGACGCATCCAACATCGACGATCCAAAGATCGCGGCAGTGCTGTACGACTGATCTTCATTATCATACTTGTTCCTGGCTCTTGGTTCTCCAAGGGCCAGAAGCTTGTCAGAATCCCTGCATTAGCATGTCGACGCCGGCGGTGATCTGCGCAAAGTGATCATCAAGGTTGTCGACCGGCGATTTTAGAATGCCCACCGGAACGGCAGCCATGAATTGGGTTGCCATTACAAACGGTTTGCCCTGGATATCAAAGACGGGATTGAGCCGGGTGGCTGGGATCGGCGCGGTCGCTTCGGGAAGCAGGGGCACGACGACGCGTGTGTTCAACCCGCTCAGCAGATCGCTCTGGATGTCCAGAAGATACCCGTCACCTGACGGGTTGGGGAACACGTCGTATTTTGGCATCAGAACTGTCGGTAGGTGTCCAGCGGTAAGCCATTACGCTCGACATACGCGTTGGAACTCTCAAGTGCGGCCTTGTTTTCGGCATTCCAGCGTTCCGCTTTTGCGCTGGCGACTGCGGCCCTAATGCCGTCTTCGGCTGCGCGGGAAAGATTGATCTTCAGATCCCGCGCCTCGGACAGCATATCGCCATCCAGTGATAGATTTGTCGGTCTACGAGATGGAGCATTCATTTGATTACCCTCTGAACTGCGCCATTTTACCATCACACGATATGCGCGTCAAACATGCGCATATTACGTGAATGGCGGAAGCCCTCTGTTCAGCGGTACGTGGCAATCAGGAGATTTTTGGCCTGAAAAGAGCTTTGCGCTCAGTTCTTCCCCCTCTCATTACTGAGCGACTTTTTGTTTTTGTTTGTGTTTATTGAACTGTTGGTCGAAGAGGTTTTTGAAGGGTCCGTTTTTCTGCAT
>NZ_JBQERN010000022.1:0-48364 GCF_056535105.1 Ruegeria sp. O5
CAGAGCCAATGATCCCAAACGCATGTTCAATACCATGCATCTGCAAAACCTTAACAAAGGCCTCTTCCGTCGTCATCTTCATAGGGGTGTTTCCTTATCTTCGGAACGCCAAAGCGTTGGTAAATTACAGTATTTCGTCTCGGAGGTAATAGCCGACATAGGCTATACGCTGACCCAGGCGGCGGAAGGGTGTCAGGATGCCATGGCTGGGCAGCGGGGACGTGAAGATCGGCAGGGCAAAGGCCTTGTCTTTCTTGCCCGCAATCAGCTGTGCCATACGACGCCCGGCCTGAGCCGAGTACATCACGCCGTTGCCACCATATCCCATCGCGTAGAACACGCGCTGTTGCGGATCTGGTTGAAAGATACGCGGCATCATATCGTGGCTGACATCGACCCAGCCCCACCACGAGTAATCGAGGTTAATATCCGTCAACGCCGGGAACTTTCGGGCGAGGCCCTTCTTCAGAAGCTCCAGATGTTTTTCGTTCTCGGCATCCCGCCCCGTTACCGCGCTGCGGCTACCGATCTGCATCCGGTTGTCGGGCAATAAACGATAGTAGTGGCGCAAGGTGCGGGTGTCCGTCAGGGGTGATTTGGTCTGAATGCCACACTCATCCAGTTCGGCCTGGGTCAGCGGCCGTGTCACCATCGAGTTTGACAGGATGGGCATCAGGCGGTGCTTTGTGCGCGTGTTCAGGCCCGGTGGGGTATAGCCCGCGGTTGCCAAGGCCACCGTTTTGGCGCGGACGATGCCGCCCGGTGTGCGCAGGTGATGCACGCCGCTCTTCGTCTGCCATCCCATGACCGGGCTGCCAGTGTGAATTTTCACCCCCAGACGGCGCGCCATGTTGACGTAGCCGAACGCCAGTTTACCCGCATGGATGCAGGTCCCGTCGGGTTCCCACATGGCACCTGCGGCCTCCATATCGCGCACGTGCTTTTCGTGAAGTTCTTCCCGGGAGAGGATGCGCGAACCATAGCCGAACACGTCGTTGAGCAGCTTGCTCTCTTTCTTGAGGGACGGCATGACCTTGTCGCGATGCGCGATGTAGTAGTGGCCACCCGGCTGGGGATCGCATTCGATATCGTCGGACGCAATCAGATCGTTGAACAGCTGAAACGCTTCTGTGACCTCGGCATGCATGCGCTTGGCCACGTCCGTTCCCCACCGTTCGATCCATTGCGACCGCTTGAGCCGCCCGGATGAAATCTGGGCCTGCCCGCCGTTGCGGGTGGAGCAGCCCCAGGAGACGGTATTTGCTTCTAAAACAACGGCTTGAATGCCGTGTTCCTTGGCAAGATGGATGGCGGTGGACAGGCCGGTATACCCCGATCCGATCACCACCACATCTGCATCCATATCGCTGGACACAGGTCCATCATCGGCCGGAGGTGTTCCGGCCGTTCCAATCCAATATGTGGGCGCGTGGTCGCGATTGTGACCCGGACCCGCATCAATGATCGGGTCATATTTGGGGTCATAGCTGGCCTTGGGCCAGTGACGCGGGATGCTGTTATCCACCATTCTTGTTTTTCTCCGAGGCTGCGCGCAGGGCGGCGGATCAGGCTTTGAACATTGGGCGCGTTTTGCGAAGCGCCTGTTTTACAACGATTTTACCGTCACGAACCGTGAACAGATCCGCACCTTCAGCTTCGATCCGCATACCGTTTGCATCGGTTCCCGAGAAGGTCCACTCGGACACCGCACGATCACCGTGGACAAAATGGCTGTGATGATCCCAATGGGCGTCTTTCATGCCTGCCCAGACGCCCGAAAACGCAGCGGCGATGGCTTCGGCACCTTCAACCTTGTTGCCGTATTTTTCGTCACCGGCCACGGTGTAGAACACGCAGTCGTCGGCGAAGTGGGTCATCACCCCGTCGATGTCGTGGCGGTTAAACGCGTCAAACGTATCCGCCAGGTCCTGCGCGGTCAGGGTTTTGTTCATTTTGTACTTCCTTGTCAGTGGTGTTGTTACATTTCGTCCGGGTTCGGAACGATCAGTGTCGGGATCCTCGAGCGCCGCAAAACGCGTTTTGCGACCGTGCCCAGAAAGGTGTGCGAAAAGCCGTGATCATGCGCGCCCAGCACGATCAGATCACAGCCCAGTTCGACCGAGCGGCGCAGGATCACTTCGGCCGGATGGCCATCTGTCACCTCGACCGAGGTAACCTGATCGCGAATTTTCCCGTCGTCGCCGTCGAACTGCGCCCAGAACTTGGCTTGCCGTTCGGCCAGAACCTTGCGCACCATCTCGTGACGACGCTCAATCGCGGTCTTGCGGGTCTCTTCGTTCATGATGAATATTTCCATCGTGATCTTGGCATCCTCCGACAGGGGTTCATTCACATGCAGCACGTGAATCTCCGCCCCGGTGGCCTGCGCGATGCTGGCGGCATGGCGCATGGCGTGACCCGAGTTTTCGGACAGGTCGGTGGCAAACAGGATGTTGGTGACCATCTGTTTCATGTCGTCATCCTTTCAGATCAGTAGCCAAACAGCCGTGGGAGCCACAGCGACAGTTCAGGGAAGAAGGCGATAACGAAGATCGCCACCGTGTTTGCAGCCGCAAAAGGCAGCGCGCGCAGCGAGATCTGTTCGATCGAGATGTTCGAGATACCGGATGCGATGAACAGGTTCTCGCCCAGCGGCGGGGTCTGGAACCCGATGCCCAGCGTACAGACCATCACCACGCCAAAATGGATCGGGTCAATACCCACCGAATAGGCCACCGGCAGCATCACCGGAACAAGGATCAGGATGGTGGCCAGTGTTTCCATGAACATGCCGACGAACAGCAGGAAGAAGATGATCAGCGCCCAGATCACATAGAGGTTGTCGGTAAAGCTGAGCATCCCTTCTGCGATGATTGCCGGGATCTGGTTTTCCACCAGCAGACGACCAAACACCGTTGCTGTGAACAGGATCAGCAGAACGCGGCCGGTCAGCCATGTGGTGGCTTCAAGCGACTGGAACAGCGACTGCCAGGTCAGTTCGCGATAGATGACGACACCCACGAACAGGGTATAGAAGATCGCGACGATTGCAGCCTCGGTCGGGGTGAAAAAGCCGGTATAGATACCGCCCAGGATCACCAGCGGAGCCATCAACGACCAGAACCCGCGATACATCTCGCACCCGACATTGCGGATCGACCAGCCCTCGGCGACGCCTTTGTAGCCGCGCTTTTTCGACATGAAATAGTTCAGGATCAGCAGGCTGGTGGCGATCAGGAAGGCGGGTACAAACCCGGCAATGAACAGTTTCGAAATCGAAACCGACTGGAAGGTGCCGAATTTCTCGACCGCTTCGGGTGGCGGGGCCATACCGAGCGCGGCAATGCCGAAGATCACCATCGGGATGGAGGGAGGAATGATAATCCCGAGGCCGCCAGAGGACGCAGTGATCGCCGAGGCATAGCCGCGCTCATAGCCGCGGTCGATCATTGCCGGGATCATCAGCATCCCAACAGCCGCGGTTGTTGCCGGGCCCGAGCCCGAAATTGCACCAAAGAACAGACAGGCCATGACCGTTGCGGCCGAAATACCACCGGTGAAAGGACCGGCCAGACTTTCGGCAACGTTGATCAGGCGTTTTGAGATACCGGCAGCCTCCATCAAGGCCCCGGCGAGGATAAAGGCTGGCAGCGCCATCAGCGGGAACGAGCCCACGGATGTAAAGGCGATCTGCACGAATTTGATCGGGTTATCGCCCAGATAGAGAAACGAGATCAGCGACGCGACACCCAGCGCCACCGTGATCGGCGCGCCAATGAGCAGCAAGAACAGAAATGATCCAAACAGGACCGTGACGATTTCGGATTCCATGATTTAACCCCCTGCCCTTAGGATTTCTTTGCTGCTTCGGTCGCAGCTTTGATTTCGTCGAGGTCGATCTGATCGGGATCGTGAATGTCCTCGCCTTTGACAAGGCGGAGGTAATTCACCTGAATGATGCGGACGGTCATCAGCGCAAACGCGATGGGCAGCACCATGTAGATATACTTCATCTCGACACCCAGGGTCTGGGATTTCCAGAACTTGTTCATCTTGTTGAAGACAAAATCTGTCGCCAGATAGAGGAAGTAGACATTGAAGAAGAGCCAGAAGAGATCGGCGAAGGCTTCGATGTACTTGATCGCCCCCTCAGGCAGGAACTTGAACTGGAATGTCACGCGGTTATGCGCCCCTTTCAAGGCGGCGTAACTTGCGCCGAAATAGACGAACCATACGAACATGTAGACCGAGAGTTCTTCGATCCAGCTGACCGAAAAGCCGAAGACTTCGCGCGCGATGATCTGCACGAATAAAAGGCAGACAAAGCCGGATAAGAGTATCCGGCAGATGACACTTTCTATGTTGTCCAGAAATTTCCAGAACATGTGGTTTCACTCCTCCCTGAGATGAGAAGAGCGCCGTGGCGCTCTTCCCGGTATCGCTCTGCGGCGATTATTGCTGCACCGGCTCGCGGCCGATGGCTTCCAGAACGGTGTTCAGTTTTTCGACGCCACCGATGGAGTCGTAGAACTGGGGCCAAACGGCACCTGTTGCCAGTTCGATGAACTCGGCTTCGTCGTTTTCGGGATCGATGATCTCCATGCCTTTGGCGGTCAGCTCTTCCTTGATGGCGGCCTCGGAATCCCGCAGGAATTGTGCGGATGCCAGGGTGGCTTCTTGTCCTGCTTCAAGGAGGATTGCCTGATCTTCTGCGGACAGGTCCTGGAAGACCGCTTCTGAAACGATCAGCGGTTCAATCGAGAAGATGTAGCGCAGGTTGGTGACGTGGTCCTGAACCTCGTAGAACTTCATCGCGTTGATGGTCAGGTAAGGGTTGTCCTGCCCGTCGACCACCTTGGTTTGCAGACCGGTGAAGGTTTCCGACCATGCCATCGGCGTCGGGTTGATACCCCATGCCTTGTAGGTTTCGATCATGATCTCGTTCTTGGGAACGCGGATGACCAGATCCTGAAGGTCAGCAACCGATTTGACCGGTTTTTTCGAGTTGGTCAGGCGGCGGAAACCGGTATAGGTCCAGCCGATGATGCGTACTCCGGCATCACGGATGGTGTTTTCGACCAGTTCCTGACCGATTGGGCCCTGGGTCAGCTTTTCGGCATCTTCCAGGCTGAGGATCACGTAAGGCAGCGTGAAAACACCGACCGAAGGCGAGAACGGCGTGATGTTGTTGATCGCCAGCAGAGACATATCCAGCGTGCCGATCGCCGCCTCGTTCACGGTGTCCTGTTCGGACCCCAGCTGACCGTTCAGGAACAGCGTTGCGGTATGTGCACCGCCCGATTTCTCTTCCAGCGCCTTGACGAAGGCGATGCCCAGAGCTTCCTGTGCGCTTCCTGCGCTATCGCCCACCGCGATCTTGAAGTTCTTCGCATCAGCCGTGCCTGCAACCATCAGTGCAGCAACGGAAACGGCGGCGCTGATGGTGCCAAGCTTTTTGATAAATGACATGGATGTCCTCCCATTTGTCGTGTTTCGAGGTGCGCGATGGCCTGGGGAGAAGGTGGCCAGTCCGATTCTGCCTCGGCCACAAGAGGCTATCTTGCCAACATGGTTTCGTCGTTGTTAATATTTGCGTGAAAGGTTTCACAAATGTCGAACTTTTAATATGAGACAAAACCCACTGGCCACCCGCATCGGGGACACGGACATCCGCCTTCTTCGGGTTTTCAAAACCGTTGCGGAAAGCGGAGGGTTTTCAGCGGCGGAAAATGAGCTCAACATCGGGAAATCAACAATCTCGAAACACATATCGGATCTGGAGCTTCGGCTGGATCTGAAGCTGTGCAACCGTGGCCCGGCGGGTTTTTCCCTGACTGAAGACGGCGAGAAAGTGCTGGCCGCGACTGAAGACCTGCTGATTTCGGTTTCTCAGTTCAGAACCGAAGTCAACGAGATCAAGCAGCAACTGGCAGGAAGTATCCGCGTGGCGTTGTTCGATCAGTGTACCACGAACCCAGAAGCGCGCCTTGCCCGCGCCATTCACAGGTTCAACGAAGCCGCCCCTGCCATCCAGATCGAGTTGTCGATCGAACCGCCCAACGTCATTGAGACCATGGTTATCAGCGGGCAGCTGGATGTCGGGATCATCGCCCTGCACCGCCCCTCGGCAAGCCTGCATTATGCGCCACTTTATGGGGAAAACATGTTTCTGTATTGCGGGCAGGACAATCCGTTGTTCAGCCAGTCCGCTGACACGCTGAGTTTGCGGGACATTCAGGCGTACAACTATGCGGGTCTGAACGTGAATTCGCCCAACCTGATCTATGGCCAGCAACTGGGGTTTCGGCGCGCTGCCAAAGTGCAAAACGAGCAGGCTCTTGCAATTCTTATTCTGTCAGGCAGCTATCTGGGCTTTCTTCCGGACCATCTGGCGCAGGAATTTGTCGAACAGGGGCTTATGAGGCAGGTGATGCCGCAGGAAATCAAATA
Organism: Ruegeria sp. O5; assembly: GCF_056535105.1. NCBI lineage: Bacteria > Pseudomonadati > Pseudomonadota > Alphaproteobacteria > Rhodobacterales > Roseobacteraceae > Ruegeria > Ruegeria sp. O5. The sequence continues at coordinate 6,451 of NZ_JBQERN010000022.1, forward strand.
CAGAACGCGCTTTGCGGCGGTGACACGGAAACATCCGGATCCGACACGTGCGGCCAAGCTGTTTCTGGAAACCCTGCTGAGCGTCCATTCCGACGTGCCCTGAGCCCGGCCTCGCCGCCTGTTTGCGCGTGGGCACTCCGCAAGAGGATTTGTTCACTGAAGGCATACGCCAACCGGGTGTGCGCGGCCGCGCTTGTCTTGTCCACTCGGGCGTAAGGCATGAGGAAAATGGGTCCAAAACGTCTGATTGAAAACAAGTTTGACTTGGCAATTCCAGTTTGATTTCAATCAGCAAAGACCCTCACCTTTTGCCCCCAGACAACCGGAGAGCCGCATGTCATCCGACCCTGTTGCCGCCTTGCGCACTCAAACCGATCACGAGGCGCTATCATGAGCCGCGATGCCTTGCTGCAACCTTATCAGCTAAAGCACCTGACGCTGAAGAACCGGATCATGACGACCAGTCACGAACCCGCCTATCCCGAAGATGGGATGCCGACGGAACGTTATCGTGCCTATCACGAGGTGCGGGCCAAAGCGGGGGTTGCGATGACCATGACGGCGGGGTCGGCCGTTGTCAGCCGCGACAGCCCGCCTGCGTTCAACAATATCCTAGCTTACAAGGACGAGGTAGTCCGCTGGATGGCGGAGCTGACGGATGCCTGCCATGCCCATGGCTGTGCGGTGATGATCCAGCTGACCCATCTGGGGCGGCGCACGGGCTGGAACAAGGGTGACTGGCTGCCATCCCTGTCGCCGTCGCACGACCGGGAACCGGCGCACCGGGCCTTTGCCAAGAAGATGGAAGATTTCGACATCGCGCGGATTGTGACCGATTACGCCGATGCTGCCGAACGGATGCAGGCCGCCGGGCTGGATGGAATTGAATTGCAGGCCTATGGCCATCTTATCGATCAGTTCTGGTCGCCGATGACCAATCGGATGGACGCGCCTTTTGGGGGCAATCTGGACAACCGGTTGCGCTTTGGCTTCATGGTTCTGGATGCAATCCGCGACCGCGTCGGGCGCGATTTCATCATAGGGGTCCGTTACACCGCCGACGAGGTGGAAAAGGGCGGCATCACCGAAGCGGAAGGGCTGGAGATTGCCCGAAGGCTGCGTGACAGTGGTCAGGTCGATTTCCTGAACATTATTCGCGGGCGTATTCATACCGACCCGGCCATGACGGACGTGATCCCGGTTCAGGGCATGAAAAGCGCACCCCATCTGGATTTCGCCGGGCGCGTGAGGGCCGAGGTTGGGATGCCGACCTTTCACGCCGCGCGCATTCCCGATGTGGCAACGGCACGGCATGCGGTGGCCTCGGGCCTGCTGGACATGGTCGGCATGACCCGCGCACATATGGCCGATCCGATGATCGTTGCCAAAATCCGGGCCGGACGGGAAGAGGACATCCGGCCTTGCGTTGGCGCCACCTATTGTCTTGACCGCATTTATCAGGCGGGTGAGGCGCTGTGCATCCACAACCCGGCCACCGGGCGCGAATTGTCGATGCCGCATGTGATCCCTGCTGCTGAAACGCGCCGCCGCGCGGTGATTGTGGGCGCAGGCCCCGGCGGGCTTGAGGCCGCGCGGGTCGCGGCCGAGCGCGGGCATGACGTCACCGTTCTTGAGGCCGCGCCCGAACCCGGCGGTCAGGTGCGGCTGACCGCGCAATCCCGACGCCGGTCCGAGATGATCGGAATCATCGACTGGCGCATGGCCCAATGCGCGGCGCGCGACGTGACATTTCGGTTCAACACCTTTGCGGACGCCGATGCTGTAACCGCGCTTGCGCCGGACATGGTGGTGATCGCAACCGGCGGGTTGCCCGAGGTGACGGTTCTGGAGGCGGGCAACGATCTGGCGGTTACTGCCTGGGATATCCTGACCGGTGATGTGCGCCCCGGCGACAATGTCCTTATCTATGACGATGCGGGGGATCACCCGGCCCTGATGGCGGCTGAGGCTATCGCGCAAGCAGGGGGGCGGGTAGAAATCATGACCCGCGACCGCAGTTTTGCCCCCGAAATCATGGGGATGAACCTGGTGCCCTACATGCGCGCCCTGCAAAAGACTGGGGCTGTGTTTACAGTCGCCCGGACGCTGAAATCATTGGTGCGATCAGGCAATCAGCTGGAGGCAGCTATTGGAACGGATTACTCGGACCTGACAGAAAAGCGCCTGTATGATCAGGTGGTTGTCAATCAGGGTGTATTGCCGCTGGATGATCTGTACTTCGACCTGAAACCGCTGTCGCGCAACCTGGGCGCCGTGGATTATGAAGCGCTGGTTGGCGGGTCCGGCCCCGTGTTTCCGCAATCTGTCCCAGAGGCGGGGTTTGATCTGTACCGGATCGGCGATGCCGTTTCATCGCGCAACACGCATGCCGCCATTTATGATGCGCTGCGCTTGGGGCTTCGGTGGTGAGATCAATGAAGCACACCACAAGCAGCCTTTCACCTGACAGTCAGTCAAAGGAACGGACATGAGCAACACAGAGGTCATCGAAACCGTTTGGATTCCCATGCCGGACGGCGCAAAACTTGCGGCCCGGCTTTGGCTGCCCGGATCGGCGCGAACAACGCCTGTTCCCTGTGTTATGGAATACATCCCCTATCGCCGCCGGGATCGCACCCGGATGCGAGATGAAAGCATGCATCCGCATTTCGCCGCGGCGGGCTATGCGTCGATCCGGGTAGATATCCGCGGTTATGGCGACAGCGACGGGATTCCCGAAGACGAGTATTCGCATCAGGAGATTCAGGATGGGCACGACATCATCCAGTGGATTGCCGATCAGGACTGGTGCGACGGAAATGTCGGAATGTTCGGCAAAAGCTGGGGGGCGTATAACGCCTTTCAGGTGGCCGCGACCCGCCCGCCTGCGCTGAAGGCGATTGCGCCGGTGATGGGAACGGATGACCGCTGGCGCGAGGATATTCACTTTTACGGCGGCTGTCTGGCCAATGACAATTTCTGGTGGGGCTCGATCATGCAGCTGTACAATGCCATGCCGCCCGACCCCGAGATTGTGGGCGCGGATCGCTGGATCGACATGTGGCGCGCACGGTTGGAGGGGGTCGAATTCTGGCCCGCCATGTGGCTGGAACATCAGACCCATGATGACATGTGGCGGCGCGGCTCGATCTGCGAAAACTATGCGGATGTCGATGTGCCGGTGTATTTCTTTGGCGGATGGATGGACCTGTATCGCGACACGCCGTTCCGCATCGCGGAACACCTGAGCGGGCCGGTCAAGATCCTGATGGGCCCCTGGGCGCATCTGTATCCGCAAGAAGGGGTGCCGGGGCCCCGGGTCGATTTCGTCGGCGAGGTGATCCGGTTCTGGGACCATTGGCTGAAGGGGATCGACACCGGCCTGATGGACGAGCCGCCGCTGCGGTTTTTCCTGCAAGACAGTGCCGCCCCGTCCGGAACTCATGTACACCGCGAGGGGCGGTGGATCGAGGAGCCGAGCTGGCCATCGCCAAATGTCCAAGACCAGCCCTTGTGGCTGAATGACGGAACGCTGGACGCCTCCGCCGGGTCGGGCGGGGTGATGGCGGTTTGTTCGCCACAGAATTTCGGGGCCGCAGCGGGCGACATGTGTTCCTTTGCAATACCCGGAGATATGGCAGCGGATTGCCGGATCGAGGCCGCAGGGGCGCTGCAATTCAAAGCAGAGCCCTTGGAAAAGCCCATAGATATTCTGGGCCAGCCCTCGGTTGACCTGACTGTTTCTGCCGATCGGACGCAGGGTTTCGTTGCGGCCCTGCTGGTGGATGAGGCCCCGGATGGCGCGCAGACATTGATTGCTCGCGGGTTCTGCAACCTGACGCACCGGATCAGCGACACTGAACCGGTGCCGATTATACCCGGCGAAGACATGCGCGTGACTGTCCCGCTTTATGGAACCGGTTATCGGGTGTTGGCGGGTCATCGCATCGTTCTGCAAATCGCGTCTGCCTATTGGCCGGTTCTGTGGCCAGCGCCCGAGCCGGTTACACTGACGATCCGACCCGGCACATCGCGGCTGATCCTGCCCGTGCGCAGCCTGCGAGATGACGCGCCAGCCCCACGCCCTCTGCCCGAACCTCAGCGTCCTGACGTCGCCCCGCGGAAGACAAACGTCCGCTCCGGGTCGATGGAGCGTTCGGTCCACACCGATCTGACCAATGGTGAGGTGACACACAGGTATTTCCTTGACGGGGGTGTCTTTGGGCCGGTGGGCGATATTCGCCTTGACGATATCGGCACGGTGCTGAGCGATATGTCGGATCGACGCTATACCATCCAGCCGGGTGATCCATTGTCGGCAGTGGCCACAATGGAGCAAACCGCCGGTTTCGACCGCGAAGGGTGGTCAGCCAAGATCTGGACCTGTTCCGAACAAAGGGCGACAGCGACCGAATTTCACCTGACCGCTCGCCTAAAGGCGTGGTCGGGTGCCGATCTGATCTTTGAGGACGAACAGTCTTATGTCATCCCCCGCAACGGGATGTAGGCGCAGAATGGTTTACAGACCTGCCGTCTTGAGGTGTGTGGGTTCACCGGATCGAAACTGTTCAGGGCGCTTATCCAGGGACAACGTGCATCAATCGGGACCGATCTTTGAGCGGGATTGCAAAACCCTGTAGCAATGGCACAAGGAAGAAGGACGAAGGAGTGTAGCCATGACGAGTTTTTCCGAAAACCTGCGCGCCCTGCGGCATGAGTTTCACCGCAACCCCGAGCTTGGCTTTCAGGAGGACTGGACCAAGGCCCGGATCGCCGATCACCTGAGAAACCTTGGCATCGAGGTGCATGAGGGTGTCGGCGTTGTTGGTGTTCTGCGAGCGGGTCATGGCAACCGGTCCATCGGTTTGCGCGCGGATTTCGACGCGCTGCCCATTACCGAGGCCAACAGCTTTGCCTACAAATCTCAGAACCCGGGCGTGATGCATGCCTGCGGCCATGACGGCCATACGACGATGCTGCTGGGCGCAGCCGAGCTTTTGGCCAGGGATCAGGATTTTGACGGCACCGTTGTCTTCCTGTTCCAGCCCAATGAGGAGCACGGGCTGGGCGCACGAGCGATGATTGAGGAAGGCGTCCTGCGGGATTTTCCGATTGACGAAGTCTATGGCGCGCACAATCTGCCGGGCGAACCCGTTGGACGGGTTTCAACCCGCGCCGGTGTCATTTGTTGCAGCGAAAGCCTATTCGAGATCACCATCACCGGTCAGGGCGGCCATGCCTCGATGCCCCATGTCGGGCGCGAGACAATCACGCCCGCAGCAGAGCTTGTTCTGGCCTTGCAAACCATCGTTTCGCGAAAGCTTGCCCCATTGTCTGGCGCGGTCGTTTCCGTGACCGAGTTCATCACCGATGGGCAGCGCAACGTCCTGCCGGGTCGAACAGTGTTGAAAGGGGACGCACGGGCGATGTCCCCCGATGACCGCGCGCGGATTGAACACCACATGCGGCAGATCGCGGCGGGCGTGGCGGAAAGCCACGGTGTCGCGGTGACGGTGGATTTCCGGGCCGAATTCATCGAGGCAATCAACGATGCCGACGCCGCAACCCATGTGGTTTCAGCAGCAAAAACGCTGGGCTTTGAGGTTGACGGCGACCGGACCGCCATGTCGTTTTCCGAGGATTTCGCGGAAATTGCGGCTGCGGTTCCGGGGTGTTTTCTGCTGATCGGCAATGGAACCGAGGGGTCGAATGGCCGCCCCCTGCACGCGGACGATTATGATTTCAACGACGCGCTGCTGCCATTGGGGGCAAATCTGTGGGCCGAACTGGTGCGGCAACGTCTGCCAGTTCCCACCTGAATGCGCGGGTCGATCCTTGGATTTTCCGGGTCGCCCGCTCAGGTCGCCTCAAACATTCGCCCACGGATGCCGGACTTTTCCAGAATGATCAGCGTGCAGCTTCGGTGGACACGCGTGCCGAACCCGACCATTCAGCACCGGATGCGCCGGTCAGGAACCCATCGCTTAGCCTTATACCGGGATCGGCGGCGCGCAGCGCATGTTCCAGATCGCCCCTGCCAAGCTGACCATCCAGCCGCTGTCGGTAGAGGGCGCAGAGCCTTGGGAACCCCTGAGATTGCGGCGACAGTCGCAGGGCCGAGACGCCCGCGCTTTGCAGCAACTCGACCTGATGGTCCGTGCAGGCATAGCTGTCTGACAAGGTCTGCACGCCGTTCATGGCCATGAATGGTTGTCCATCGCCGGTCAGCACATCCAGCCCGTCGGGGTCGTTTTCGCAGGCAAACTGGCAGTTGTCTTTGCTGCGCCCATGCAGGCGCGCGTGGTAACACCGGCCGGAGATGGCCAATGGCAGGCGACCGTGGCCCCAAACCTCGACCGCGACACCCAGACTGGCGGCGGCTTGTGCCAGAACCCTGACCGAGGCGATTGGCAGTTCCGGTGGCAGGCAAATGCGGCGCGCGCCACGTGACGCCAGCCATACCAATGTGCCTTCGTTATAGACATTGATCAGGGGTCCGACATCGAAAGCCGTGTTCTGGGGCAGATGCGCCAGCGCGGTCAGGTCGTTGATCTCGACCGTGACCCCCAGATCCGCCAGATCGGCGGTCAGCTTGCGTTCACGCTTGAGCGTCACCAGAGCAAGACTGGTCAGCGCAACCTGTTTGCCAGCCTCAACCAGTCGGGTAATCGCGTCGGGGATCCGGTCCTGATAAAACGGCAGGCGCTTGGAACAAACCAGCTCGCCCAGCACGATGCGATCGACGGAGGCATGGGCCAGATCCCCATAAAAAGACATCCAGTTCTCGGCGGGCCAGAAAAACTGGTTGGGGCCAACGGTCAGTTCCATCACGCTATCTCCAGGTCTTTTTGTATGCGCCGGTTGTCATGGCCTGCCCTTCGGACAAACGGGCCAACATCCCCTCGGGCAGAGGGCGCCCGGCCTCAAGCGCGTCGACAGCGGCACGGAAGTTCCGAACCACCTGCGCAACGTAGGATTTCGAGCGCTGGCGCCCTTCGATCTTCAGCGCAGTGACACCGGCCTTCTGCAATTGCGGGATCAGTCGTTCCGCGTTCAGGCTGACCGGGTCTTCGAACAGGTGGCCCGTCTTTTCACCTGCGGAAAAGCACCCTTTGCACAATGTCGGATAGGGTGCAGGCTGGTTTCGTTCGACCCGGTGGATCAGGTAGCCACCCAGACGGGTGTTCAACGCGCCCTTGTCGTTCTGGTATTCGACATGGCTGGCGGGCGAACAGACGCCATTCATGTTCGGAGACAGCCCGGTGGCATAAGAGGACAGCGAACAGCGACCTTCGGCCATCACACAAAGCCCGCCGAACACAAAAACCTCGGTCTCGACTTCTGTTTCGGCGTTGATGGCGGCGATTTCGGGAACCGACAGCACGCGCGGCAGGACCACGCGTTTGACGCCGAAGGTTTCGGCATAGAAGTTGATCACATCGGCATTGGCGGCTGCGGCCTGCACGGACAGGTGCCTGCGCAGCCCCGGATGGTTGCGCGCAGCATAATCCAGCAACCCTATATCGGCGAGGATCACGGCATCCGCGCCGCAGGTTTCCGCATCGGCCACCGCGCGGTGCCAGATTGCTTCGCTGCCGGCGCGGGGAAACGTGTTGATCGCGACCAGTACCCTGGCCCCGTGGTCATGGGCAACGGCAACGCCCGCGCGCATTTCGGCCCGGTCGAAGTTCAGACCGGGAAAGTTGCGCGCATTGGTTTCATCATTGAAGCCGCAATAGACCGTATGCGCCCCGGCCTTGACGGCTGCGCGCAAGGCGGCGGGCGTTCCTGCCGGGCAGACGATTTCCATTACCATAGTACAGCGTCTTCCGGTCGGGCCAGGTACAGGCCGGTTCGACGTTCCACCAACGCGATGAGCTGCTTGAGCGGGCGCGCAAGCGGGCCGGAGAGGGTTGCGGCCTCGTGCGCGAGGTCCAGTTCCGCGTCGTCGATTGCATTGCGTAGCGCCAGCGCCGCAGCCGTATCGCCCTCGACCACCAGATCACGTGAGAAGAACAGCGCATCGCCGTCAAACGCGCCGTGAACCAGCCCAAGAAGGGCCGCCAGAGGGCCGGAAATACGCGCAACCCCTGTCCCGCCGCGCCGGGTCAGTGTCACCTTTGGGGCACCGCCATTCGGATTCAGCAGCAGGACAACAGGCAGATCGGTCGGATCAAGAACGAAAACTGATCTTCCGTATGCGCCAAGCCGTTGAAACATTTCCGGGTTTTTCTTTGCGATCCGGCGCGTGAAGACCGTCAGCGACAGCGACAAGGGGGCAAGCGGCGCTATCCGAAGCATCGCCGCCAAAGCCGCCGGGCAGCGCGGTATCGTGTTCTCAGGAACGGGCAACGAGACCTCCTGCTGTCTCAACATTGTGACCTTGGATGCCTTCCTAGGACGATCGCGATAGGGGTGACTTGACGGTTGTCAATTCGACCCCTCGCTTTCGTTGCTAGAGGGTGGACACCACCGTCGGAGCAACCCCATTCGCACCCTGCCGCAATATCCCAGCCTTCGGCATTTTCTGAAATGGTGCGAGGACACCGGACAGTTCAGGCGCATCCCTGATCCGGTTTCCGTACGCCACCAGATGACCGCTGTTCACCGCGCCGTGCTTGAGGCGGGCGGACCGGTTCTGCAATTTGACCACCCGACAGACGTGTCCACTGATCGGCTCGATACGCCGGTCGTCGTCAACCTGTTCGGAACGGCAGAGCGGGTTGCTGCCGGGCTGGGTGTCACACCCGACGGGCTGGACGATCTGGGCGCCTTTCTGGCCGCGCTGCGAGCCCCGACGCCGCCGGACGGGGTGCGGGATGCGCTGGCCAGATGGCCGATGCTGAAGGCGGCCCTGGCGACCCGGCCGAAACTGGTCAGAACTGCCCCGGTTCAAAGCCACTGCCACAGCGGGGCGGATGTGGACCTGACAGCGCTGCCGGTCCAGACGCACTGGCCCGGTGATGTCGGGCCGCTGATCACATGGCCCGTGGTCCTTACCCGGCCCTACGGCAGCGATTCCAGCGCAGCGCAAGGCTATAACGCGGGGGTTTACCGCATTCAGGTGCTGGACCGGAACCGTGTCATCATGCGCTGGCTGCCTCATCGCGGCGGCGCGGCGCATCACCGAAGCTGGGCGAGGTGCGCCGAAAAGATGCCCGTCGCCATTGTGCTGGGCGCAAACCCCGCGACGCTGTTGTCGGCGGCCTTGCCCTTGCCAGAGGCGGTATCCGAGCTGACATTTGCCGGTGCCCTGAACCAGAAGCGCCCACATCTGATCCCGGCCAGAACCATCCCCCTGCTGGTCCCTGCAGATGCCGAGATTGTTCTGGAAGGTTGGGTTTCACCAAGCGAAACCGCCCCCGAGGGGCCTTTTGGGGATCATACCGGCTATTACAACCCGGCTGAACCCTTTCCGGTGATGCAGGTCAGCGCTGTCACCCATCGGGACACGCCGCTGTATCTTTCGACCTATACCGGGCGGCCACCGGACGAGCCGTCGATCATTGGCGAGGTGTTCAACCGCCTGGCCCTGCCGACCATCCGTGCGCAGATCCCCGAAATCCACGATCTTTGGCTGCCGCCCGCCGCCTGTTCCTATCGTATGGCAATCGTTGCCATCGACAAACGATATCCGGGGCAGGCCCGGCGCGTGATGATGGCTCTGTGGGGAATGCTGCCGCAATTCAGCTATACGAAAATGATCATCGCGGTCGATGCCGATATCGACCCGCGAAACTGGGAGGATATTGCCTGGGCGCTTGCCACACGCATGGACCCGGGCCGGGATGTGATGGTACTGGACAGGACACCTATGGATTATCTGGATTTTGCATCGCCCGAACCCGGTCTGGCCGGAAAAATCGGCATCGACGCCACGACGAAACTGGGCAGTGAAACGCAGCGGGAATGGGGGACGGTGATGCACACTGCGGATGGAGATCACGCCTTTGCGGAAGACCTTGTAAACCGATTGATGCCGGAGCTGAGAGCATGACAAACGCCCGTGTTGTTTTGGGGGTATCCGGTGCGTCGGGCGCGGCGTTGGGCATTGCCGTGGCCCGGTGTCTGGCATCATCGGATATCGAGACCGATCTTGTGGTCAGCGCAGCCGGGATGCGAACCCTTGCGCAGGAATGCGGCCCGGATTCTTTGCAAAACCTGCGGCAACTGGTGACGCGGCATCACCCGAGCGCCGATATCGGTGCCAGCATTGCGTCCGGGTCGGTTCCGGTATCCGGCATGATCGTTGCGCCCTGTTCCATGCGAACGCTTGCCGCGATTGCGCATGGGCTGGACGATAACCTGCTGACGCGCGCCGCCAGTGTTCAGCTCAAGGAACGCAGGCCGTTGGTTTTACTGACACGCGAAGCACCGTTGACGCTGGCCCACTTGCGCAACATGACGGCGGCGGCAGAAATGGGGGCCGTCATCCTGCCCCCGGTTCCTGCGTTTTATCTGAAGCCCGACACCCTGATGGATATCGTGTCCCAGATCGCTGCACGCGCGGTGGACTGCCTGCGCATTTGTGACCCGGTGGCGCAAGAGTGGCGCCCGCAATGCGCTGGTGGGTGAGTTCGGGCGCCTCCGGCGGGAGTATTTGGAAAAAGATGAAGTCGCCTGAAGGGCCGAGACGAGACATCTTTAGGAGCGTCTTATTGGCCTTGCCTGCCTGTAGACGGGTTTTGAGCGTTAACACCGCAGTCTGGCGCCTGTCGGGTCAAACGGTGCCTCGGCCAGTACGCGCGCCTTGTGCGGTTTACCGATGACCTGAATGACCACCTCATCGCCCGGCTGTGCCCTGTTTGGATTGCGGAACCCCAGCGCCAGCGATTTCCCGACCGAATAGCCGAACGCCCCCGACGTGACACGACCCACGGGCGCGCCGTCGGGGGTAAAGATCGGCTCACCCCCGGTTGCGTCGGCATCTTCGGTCACATCCAGTTCGAAGACGGACAGCACCTCGCGCGCGGGGTTGTCCTTGACGGACAGATAGGCGTCTTTGTGCAGGAAATCCTTGTCCAGCTTGATCAGACCTGCCAGCCTGACCTCTTGCGGCCAGTATTCCTGAGAATACTCGCGCCCCCACGAGCCATAGCCCTTTTCGATCCGCAGCGCCCCCAGCGCGCGCCCGCCCACCGGACCGCCACCACAGTCTTTGGCAGCCTCAAGCAGGGCGGTGTAGAGCGCCACCTGATCCCCCTCGGCGCAGTGCAGTTCCCAGCCCAGATCGCCGGTAAAGCTGACCCGGATGGCCACGCATTCGACACCAGCAACCGTGATTTTCTGCGACCGCATGAAGCGGAACGCCTCGTTCGACAGATCGGTATTGGTCAGGCGTGCCAGCGCTTCGCGTGACCTGGGGCCTGCTATGTTGAACCCTGCGATGCGGTCGGTGGCGACTTCAAGAGTTGTGCCCTGAGGCATTTCCACCATCTGAAAGAAGCGCTGATGATAGCGTTCGGCCATGCCCGACCCGATCATCATGTATTCATCCTCGGCCAGCTTGGTGATGGTGAAATCGCCCGCCACGCCACCGCGAACCGAGATCAGTGGCGTCAGACAGCTGCGCCCCACTTCGGTGGGCACCCGATTGGCCACCAGACGGTCCAGCCAGTCATGGGCACCGGGGCCCTTGATCATGTAATTGGCGAAGTTCGAAATGTCGATCACACCCACGCCGTCGCGCAGCATCTGCACCTCTCGGCCCACGGGCTTCCACCAGTTCTGGCGGGTAAAGCCGGTGGTCTCTTCCACCTCGGGCTCATCGGCGAACCAGAGCGGATGTTCCCAGCCGCAATTGAGGCCAAAGACGCAGCCCATCTGCTTCTGCATCTCATAGGCGGGGCGCACACGGGCCGGACGGCCTGCGCTGCGTTCCTCGTTGGGGAAATGGATCTTGAAGCGGTGGGTGTACGCATCCTGAACACGGGCCTTGGTGAATGCCTTGTCGGCCCAATCGCCAAACCGGGCCAGATCCCAGGCGAACATGTCATATTGCGGCTCGCCCTCGATCATCCATTGCGCCGCCAGCAGACCCAACCCCCCGGATTGCGAGAAACCGGGGATCAGGCCGCCGCAGAGGAAATAGTTCTTCAGCTCGGGCACCGGCCCCCACAGCATGTTGGCGTCGGGCGACCAGATCATCGGCCCGTTGATCACGCGTTTCACCCCGGCGGTCGCCGCAACCGGCACGCGTTCGGTGGCGCGGATCACGTTTTCCATGATCCGGTCCAGATCGTCGGGGAACAGATCATGGGCAAAATCCAGCGGCGTGCCGTCTTCGGCCCAGAATTTCATATCTTTCTCATAAGCTCCGATCAGAAGGCCGTTGCCCTCCTGCCGGAAGTAATATTCGCCGTCGCGGTCAGCGATCGAGGGCAGACGGCGCCCCAGGCTGGCCACTTCGTCGATGCTTTCGGTCACGAAATACTGATGCTCGGTCGGTTGCAGCGGCAGGGTCAGACCCGCCAGCGCCGCCACCTCGCGCCCCCAGAGACCGGCGGCGTTGACAACCCACTGGGTGTGAATGTCGCCTTTGGGCGTGCGCACGATCCAGCTGCCGTCGGGCTGTTGTTCGGTGCCTGTCACCGGGCAGAACCGTTCGATGGTGGCCCCCATGGCGCGGGCCCCGGCGGCATAGGCGTGCGGCACGCCCGACGGGTCGACATTGCCGCCTTCGGGTTCATACATGATGCAGCGGATGTCATCAAACTGCGCCAGCGGGTGCAGTTCCTTGGCTTCTTCACGGCTGACTTCGTAGAAGTTCAGACCATAAAACCGGGCTTTCGCCTCTTGCAGGCGCAGCTGGTGCTCACGCTCTTCGGTCTGGGCCAGATAGAGCGAGCCGGGCTGGAATACGCCGCAGCTTTGGCCGGTTTCCTGTTCCAGCTGTTTATACAGATTCATCGTATAGTGCTGGATGCGGGTGATGTTGTTGTTGTCGTGCAGCCCGTGGATATTCGCCGCTGCGTGCCAGGTCGAGCCGGAGGTCAACTCATTCCGTTCCAGCAGGACAACGTCGGTCCAGCCAAGCTTGGCCAGATGGTACAGGATCGAACAGCCGGCAAGGCCCCCTCCGATCACGACAGCTTGTGCATGGGTTTTCATGAGTGCATGTCCCTTGGTCCGCCGCAGCTCAGGCGGCGATTTCTTTCATGACAGCCAGAAATCTGGCGACTTCGCCGATTGAGTTGTAGTGGCACATCGAGACCCGGACGCAGGCGTCATAACCCAGCGGTGTCAATATGTTGCCAGAGTAATGGTCGGCCTTGCGCAAATGGGTGCGAATACCTTCATCGTTCAGCCGTTTGACGACATCTGCCGAGGCCACACCCTGAACGCGAAGCGACACCAGCCCTTCGCGTGCGGGGTTGTCGGCACCGCCCAGAATGGTGACCTTCTCCATCTCGGCCAGACCGCTCAGGTTGCCGGTGCCGTGGATCATCGCGTCGGTCAGCGCCTTTTCCTGCGCGTGGATGGCTTCGCCCGCTGCCAGAAATCTGGCACGCCGGTCGGTGGCGTCGCTGACCTGACTGCCAAGCCATTCGAAATAAGACACAACGTCGGACATGGTCGCATAAGCCCCGGTGTCGCGCGTGCCCATTTCCCAGTTATCTGCCGGGCCGTCCAAAAGGGCATTGTGTTCAAGTCGGGTCAGCCGGTCGGAAATCCACGCCACACCGTAGCCATGACGCGAAAACACCTTGTAGGGCGAGATCACGTAGCCGTCGACGTCATACGCGCTCAGGTCAATCTGGCCATGGGCGGCGTGCTGGATGCCATCGACAATGATGAAACAGTCTGGCGCCACGGCGCGAATAGCCTGCGAAACAGCGGCCACATCGACGCCCATGCCCGTCACGGGTGAGGTGTGCAGGATTGTCGCCACTTTGGTGTCGGGGGTGACGGCCGCAGCATAGGCGTCGGCTGTCACGGTGCCGGTATCGTCATCATGGGGCACCAGCACATGGGCCTGCCCGGCAATACGGGCCCAACGATCACAGGCTGACCGTGTGGCGGGGTGTTCCAGTGTCGACCCCAGCACAATCCCCGGACCGGTTCCCAGACAGGCGTTCATGATTAGCCGGAACAGAAGTTCGGTGCCGCTTTCACCGACAAAGAACTGACCACCGGGTGCATTCATGAAATCCCGCATATCGGCCTTGGCCGCGTTGATCGTGGCAACCAGCGCATGAGACCCCGGATTGTCGCGCCCCTGATTGTCGGGGATTGCGGCATGACGCGCCGAGCTGTCCAGCACGGATTTCAGTGTCAAAGCCCCGCCGGCGTTTTCGAAAAATATCCGCTCGCCCTGTTCGGGGCAGTGATCGATCTGGGCAAAACGGTCGCGGATCTGGTTCAGCAGATTTTCCGAAATTTGGCTCATGAAAAGAGGCACCTTTGTATTTTGTGAACGTATGATGTTTCAGACAAGCCTAAGATGGTTTCCCCGCGGGGCAGGCCAAATTTCCCGTGACTGTGCGGCTGGTTCAACATGTGCTTCAATCCCGAGCGGTCCTTATTCCGACTATGGCGTAGAAGGCGCGGTATCTTGTTCTTTTGCGACGTAAATACAGTCACGTCTGCGACACGGCGCGTTGGGTGGGCTGGAATACCCGCCCCATATGCCGGTGCGCTCCCGCCTTTGATGCGGGCAGCCGACCGGGGCGGGTTCCATGCTTTTGCCTAACCCAAGGCTATAGCAGATCAAACAACCGCCCCGGAACAGTCCCGTGCCTTGGCAGGTCAAGCGCCCGCATCAGGGCAAACATCATGGCCTGATTGGACGTCACAACAGGTTTATCAAGGGCCGCTTCGATCCGGTCTATGGCCTCGACTGCGCGCATGTCGGTGCAGCTGAGTATGATGGCCTCGGCCTTTGGGTGGTCGGCCTGCATGGCAAGGTCGAAAACCTCGTCCGGGGTCAGCTCGCCCTGCCCGTAATTGCCCAGCTCGCGGCCGATATCGGCGCAATTCACCGTTGTGATCCGGTTCTGCGTCAGAAAATCCATGGCCTGCGTGTTGATCTCGCCCAGATAGGGCGAAGAAAAACCGACCCGAGACACGCCGAGCGCATGGATCGCAGCAACAAGCGCCCCTGCGGCGGTAATACACACGGCCCCCGACGCGGCCCTGATGTCCTGCGCCAGCTGGTGGTCAAAGGACGGGCCATGGGTCAGCGTGGCCGAGGTACAGCCATAGAGCACCACATCGGGCCGAACGCCCGAGATCATCTTGAGGTCGTGGCTGATATCCGAGGCCCCCAGACCCGCCATCTGATCCGATCCGGGGATCTCATCCACGTCATAGCCACCCATTCGCTGAAAATGCACCGTCGTGTCCGGGCAGCGCATCAGCATCATGTCAGCTTCGAGATTGGTGTTGGTAAAGGGCACAAGCACCCCGATTTTGGCCCGTGTCCGGGTTTCAAAGGTCATGACGTAACCTCTTTCAGAACAGTCAGGCAGCGCTCCATCACTGCCGTGTCGCAGATCGTGGCGCGCAGGCAATCCGCGAGGCCATAGCCGCCCATTCCGCGAATGAGCAAACCCGCTTTGCGCAACGCGGCATCCGCTTCTTGCGCCGTCGCGGCATCGGCAAAGCGGATCAGGACAAAATTGGTGTGGCTGCGCGGAACAGATAATCCCAGCGCCCGGCACCCATCGGCAAAGCCATCCCGGATGGCGGCGGTTCTGGCAACCGTGTCGCGCATGTGGGGCTGATCCTGCATCGCTGCCGTTGCCATGGCCTGAGAGAGGGTCGATACGTTGTTGGGGTTGAGCAGCTTTCGCAGCTCAATCGCGACCTCTGACGGGAAAAGACCCCATCCCACGCGTGCGCCCGCCAGACCGTAAGCCTTTGAGAAGGTGCGTATGACCACGGTATCCCCACGTGCAACGAGGGCAAAGATTTCAGCCGGGTCGTGATCGCGATCGGTGAATTCGGCATAGGCCTGATCGACCACCAGCAGCACGTTCCCGGGCAGGGTGTCGCGCAGGCGGATGACCTCGGCATTCGGGATCAGGGTGCCGGTCGGGTTGCCGGGGTTGCAGACAAAGACGATCCGGGTATCAGGCGTGACAGCGGCCAGAATGTCATCGACCGAGACGGTCAGATCGACCTCGCGCGCTTTCACATAGTCTGCCCGCACCTGCGCCGTGGCTGAGGCCACATAGGCATAGCCGTAATCCGTGCCCAATACATGGTCGCCCGGCCCTGAATAGGCGCGGATCAGGCAGCCGATCAACTCCATCGACCCGGCACCGCACAGGATGTTGTCGGCTGGTACCCCGTGCCCCTGAGCGATGGCGGCGCGCAGGTCCGACCAGTCGGGATCGGGATAAAGCGGCATCCGGTGCAATGCCGCCTGCCCCGCCGCAATTGCGGCAGGGCTGACCGGGAAGGCGCTTTCATTCTGGGCCAGAGATACAGTGTCCGACGCGCCCAGATCGGCCAGCGCATAGGCCGCCATGGCACGAATGTGATCAACTGCGCGGATCATGAGGCACCCCCATAGGCTTTAGCCCCTTCTTCCGTGACCAGCCCGCGCCTGAGGTCCAGCGCCAGCGCCTCTGGGTCGCGCGCGGCCGGATCGCCAAAGCCGCCGCCGCCGGGTGTGTCGAAGATCAGGTAGTCGCCACTTTCCACACGTAGCTCACCCTTACCCGGAATGTCTGCGCCGCCATCGCGGAACCGGATACGCCCCGGCGCGCCGGGCAGGCCACCCATGCGGCCCAGAGCCGGAAATTTCAGACGTTCGACCGACAGGAAGACGATGAAGGGGGCATCGTTGGCAGACGTCATCTCGATCCGCTGACCCAATCCTCCCCTGTACTGGCCCGCGCCGCCCGAGTCGGGCAACAATTCTCGTCGCCACATGATCACCGGGGCGACACTTTCGGTTATTTCGACCTGCGAGCCGAACACCCCCGAAGGGTAGGCCGTCGCAGACAGGCCATCCGCGTGGGGCCGCGCCCCGGTGCCGCCATTGTGAACGGGTTCGATGGCAAATTCGCGCCCGCCATTCGCCGCCACTTCGGGAGCGTGGCGCATTGGCAGGTCGAACATGCACGAGGCCCCTTCGGCAGGCACCTGTTCGGGCAACGCCTGATGCAGGCAGCCCAGAACCAGATCCGGTGTGACCTGCCCCAGCGTATGCCGCATGGCCACCGGCACCGGATGCTGGGCGTTCAGGATGCAACCCTTGGGGCCGTCCACCGTGAAAGGTTCCAGCGAGCCTGCGTTGTTCGGGATATCCGGCCCGACGATGCAACGCAGGGCAAAGACCGTATAGGCGGTCGCATAGTTCAAAGGCACGTTGATGCCCTTCTTAGAACACCCGGACGTGCCCGTGAAATCGACATGCATCCCGTCTTTGGTCACGGTGAGCGTCGCGTGCAGCTCCAGCTCGGCCTCATAGCCGTCCATGTGCAGCACGTTTTTGTAAACGCCTTTGGGCACCTCGGCGATGGCCTGTAACGCGCCTTTGCGCGAGGTGTCGATGATATAGGTGCCAAGCCTGTCCAGATCTTCGATCCCGAACTCCTCCATCATCGCAACAAGGCGGTTCACCCCGGCCTCGCAACAGGCGATCAGGGCGTAGATGTCGCCCTCATTGGCCACAGGCTCGCGCGAGTTGGCGCGGATGATATCCATCAGCAGCGCATTGGGCGTTCCGGCCTCGACCAGTTTGCAAGGCGGGATCAGCAGGCCTTCGTCATAGATGTCCGAGCCTTCAGGTCCCATACCCAGACCGCCCAGATCCACCAGATGCGAGGTGCAGGAGGTAAAGCCCACCACCTTGCCGTCCTTGAACGCGGGCATCATCAGCAGGAAGTCGTTCAGATGCCCCGAGGCCAGCCACGGGTCGTTTGTCATGTAGATGTCGCCGG
The DNA here is from genome assembly GCF_056535105.1 of Ruegeria sp. O5. Taxonomy (NCBI): domain Bacteria; kingdom Pseudomonadati; phylum Pseudomonadota; class Alphaproteobacteria; order Rhodobacterales; family Roseobacteraceae; genus Ruegeria; species Ruegeria sp. O5. Next base: position 24,345 of record NZ_JBQERN010000022.1, read on the forward strand.
GGCGCATGTCCTGCACCGCGAAACGGGCGCGCAGGTGCAGCACGGCCTCGGCCATGGTGTTGATATGGCCCGGTGTTCCGGTCACGGCCTGCGCCAGCATCCGGCCATTCACGTCGAATATCCCGGCGGAAATGTCACCGCATTCACGCACGATGGGCGAAAAAGCTGCGCGGATCAGGGTCTGGCCCTGTTCTTCGACCACAGCCAGCAGACGGTTCCACATCACTTGCAGGCGGGCGGGGGACAGATCAGCGGTCATCATGCGCCTCCTTTCTGGTCCTGTATCAGGACAAGGTTGCCGATTGCGTCCATCTCGGCCGAGAAATCGGCGGAAACGAGTGTGGTTGTTTGTGGTTCATGGATCAGCGCGGGGCCTGCCACATGGTCACCGGGGCGCATATCGGCGCGGGCGAGAAAGGCGGCCTGTTTTACCGTGCCATCCAGATCACAGGTGATGGGGCGCGTCTGCGTGACCTGAAATGCGGTTTTGCCCGGCGTTTCCAACACCGTAGGCACCGCTTTGTCCGGGGTGGCAACGCGAACGGCCCAGTTGAGAACCTCGATCTTCATCCCCGGCACAGGACGTGAGAATTGTTTGCGGTATTCTTCTTCGAATGCGGCTGTCAGCGGGGCGATATCCGGGCGTGTCAGGGCGCGGTCCGGCAACGTAATCTCGATCTCATGCCCTTGCCCGCTATAGCGCATGAAGGCGGTGCGCAGGGTTTCGGTGGGTGCATCCCCTGCCCCTTGGGCGACGACCTCTTTTGCTTCGGCAATCATCGTATCGAACAGGGCGTTCACCCCGTCCATGTCCATGCTGTCGAGCAGAGAATAGCGCGAGCGGACGATTTCGAAAGATACCGGGGCAAACAGGAACCCAACCGCCGAACCGACACCGGGATTGGGCGGGATCACGATACGCGACACCCCGGCGGACCGGGCGACGCGGGTGGCATGCAGCGGCCCGTTGCCACCAAAGGCAATCATGGTGCGCGGGCCAAGGTCCTTGCCGCTTTCGACCGCATGCATCCGCCCGGCGCTGGCCATGCTTTCGACAACGATGCGGCTGACCCCATCTGCCGCACCTGTTGCATCCAGCCCCAGTTTGTCCCCGATCACACGTCTCAGGGCGGCCTTTGCCTCATCGGGGTCAAGCTGGATATGCCCCTCGGCAAAGGTGTCGGGCACGATATAGCCCAGAGTGATGTCGCTGTCGGTCACGGTCGGATCGACGCCACCGCGCATGAAAGCGACCGGACCGGGCTCCGAGCCTGCCGATTTTGGCCCGACCGTCAGACGCCCGAGACGGTCAACACCCGCGATCGAACCGCCGCCAGCACCGATTTCAATCATCTCGATCACCGGAATGCGCACCGGCATTCCCGACCCCTTGATGAACCGCGCTGCGCGGGCGATTTCGAATGAGCGCGATGTCTGGGGGCGCGCCTTGTCGATCAGGCAGAGCTTGGCAGTTGTGCCACCGACGTCAAAGGACAGGACTTGGTCCAACCCGGCACGCGCGGCGATACGGGCGGCCAGAATGGCCCCACCGGCGGGGCCGGATTCCACCAGACGAATGGGGAAGCGCGTGGCGGTGCCGATCGTGCACATACCGCCGCCTGCCGTCATCATCAGGATCGGACAGGTTACGCCCTCGGCCGTGAACTGATCCACGAACCGGGTCAGATAGTTTTCCATCAGCGGCTGAATATAGGCGTTGGCCACAGTGGTGCAGAGCCGGTCAAACTCACGCGCTTCGGGGCTGACATCGGACGAGATCGAGACGGTCAAACCTGGGCGGTGTCGCGCCAGAAGATCGCGCAAGCGCCGTTCGTGGGTCGGGTTGGCGTAAGAGTGCATCAGGCAGATGGCCACCGCCTCGGCCCCGCTGGCGTCAATCTCGGCCAGCAACCGGTCTACTTTCCCTTCATCCAGTTCAATCAGCACCTTGCCTTCTGCCGACATGCGTTCGCCTATGGTCAACGAGCATTCGCGCGGCACCAGCATGTCCGGCTTTTCAAGGTTGATGTCGTATTGGGAATACCGACGCTCGTACCCGATATCGAGAATATCGCGGAACCCTTCGGTGCAGACCGTGGTCACGACCGCTCCGCGCCGTTCAATCAGCGCGTTGGTTGCCAGAGTTGTTCCGTGAATGAATCCGGTGACATCCTTCAGCGACCGGCCAGTCTGCGCCATGACGCGCCGCGCGCCTTCCAGTGCGCCTTCTGCCGGGTTCTGGTGGGTGGTCAGGGTTTTGGTGGAGGCCAGTATCTTCTCATCACCCGAGACGAGGACCGTGTCGGTAAAAGTGCCGCCAATATCGATGGCGAGGCGCAGAGCGGTTGTCATGAGGTATTCCGTTGTCGTCTGAAAGCAGGCAGGCAGAACGGCCCCGCAGGGCGGTTACCGGCGCGTTGTGACCAGATCACAGCCGGTCGCACGGCGATCAAGGCGGGTGGGAATACACTGACAGGTCATACAGTTTTGTCCCCTACTGCGCCCCGCTTCACTAGCTGGTTTACGACAGATTGGCCCGCAAGCGACACATTTGTCACCGCAGAGGGTTCTGCCCTGAACCTGCCTGGGGTCAGTCTAAGGGTGCTTTAGGTGAACCGTTTCGCCGGTTTGCAGGGCCTGCTGCGCCGCCAATCCCATTCGCACCGCCCACAGACCGTCTTGCACTGTTACATCCGGTTCGGCCTTGTGCCCGCGCACCAGATCCAGAAACCCCCTGTGCTGATAATAGGTCGAGCCGTTGTGGTCACCGGCAGCCAGCAAGCGGGGATCGACAGGGATGTCGTGCGATATTGGCCCCTTGGGGTCCCGCGGGCTGACGATGACCTGCGGCACGGGCGGCGATCCCAGATGGTCGGGCCAGAACCGTCCCGGCCCCGGCACCAGAGCCTCGATCTTGGCGTTGGGCCCGATGGCCGAAATCTCTTCCTGATAGCGGGCGCCTTCGGCGAACATGCACAGCTCGAGCATCGCGCGCGCGCCATTGGCGAAATCGACCAGAACATAGCCATGATCCAGTATATCGGGTGTTTCGCCCCCGTAGGTTTCGTCCAGATGGTTCACCGCCTGCCCGCCGCTTGCGGTGATCCGCACCGGGTCGGATTGCAGGATCAGCCGCATCAGATCGAAGAAGTGGCAGCATTTTTCAACAAAGGTGCCGCCGGTGTTGCGGTTGAACCGGTTCCAGTCGCCGACTTTGCGCAGAAATGGAAAGCGATGTTCCCGGATCGACAGCATCCTGACCCCGCCTGTGTCCCCGATCTTGTCGATCAGGGTCGTGATAGGCGGCATATAACGGTATTCCATCGCGACCCAGATCGGGTGTGGATAGTCGCGCTGAACCTTCTCTAGCCTCGCGGCGTCCTGGGGGTTGGTGAACAGGGGCTTTTCCACCAATAGCGGCAAGGGGCGCGTTTGCGCGATTTCGCAGATTTGATCGACATGCATGTGATTTGGGCTGGCGATGACAAGGCAGTCCAGGTCTTTAAAATCCAACACCTCTTGCACCGAGCGTGCCATAACCGCACCCGGCGCAATCGCCTGCGCGGCTTTTGCCATCCCGGGATCGGGCTCGAATATCGCCGCGACACGCGTGCCGTCCAGCAAGGCGATATTGTGCAGGTGTTCCTGCCCCATCATGCCACATCCGATCAGCCCGTAATTGATGGTCCGGGTCATGCACGTTTCCTTTTACTTCAGACGTTGGACATAGGTGGCCCGGTCCGGGTCGAACCAGGTCTTTGAAAATTCGACAGGTTCGGCCTTGTCCGACCAGCTGAACCGTTCGATATAGCCCACCGTTTCACCGGCGGCTTTGGTGAACACCGCGGGCGTCCAATCGGGCAACTGGCCAATCGATACGCGATCTTCGGCCCGTGATATCCAGAAGCCCAGCTGGTGCTGATAATAGCGATAGAGCGAGTCTGACAGCAGGCTTCGCTTGATCAGGCCGGCTGATTCGTCCAGCCAGATTTCCTCGACCGCGATGATTGTGTCATTCAGATAGCGCATCCGACGTACGCGCGATCCGGTGTCCGAGGTGCCAAAACCCGGCAGATCGGAAGGTTTCTTCAGATGATCGACCGACAGGATATCCGCACACGGCAACCCGCCCCCTTGGGGCAGTTCCAGCCGGAACATCGCGTAGACACTGTTCTGGGTTCCGGTCTCGCGGATGTAATTTCCTGACCCCTGAATACGCTCCAACATGCCTTTTTTCTCAAGCTCGGCGAGCGATTTTCGCAGCGTGCCGACCGACACGTTCAGCTTGGCCGCCATGTCGCGTTCCGGGGGCAGACGCTCACCATCGATCAAACGGCCTGCAGCGATATCGCGGATCAGCAGCTCGGCAATCTGAACATAGATAGGCAGGGCATTGGGGTTTCGGGTGTTGGGGGGCATTTCAGGCGCTTCATTCGGTCGCAGGAAAAATTGTTACACTATTGATCTACATCAATGTGGTTGCTACGCAAGAGGAAAGTAAAAGATGCACGGAGCGTGAATCAAATGACCATCGTCCCCATCACATCCCCTGATCTGGATGCGGCCGAGGTTTCGTGGTTCGCAGCACTTTGTTCCGACGATTATCAGTTTCTGGGTGTGCCCGATGGTGATCTGCGCTCCAGCTGGGAGCATTGCTCGGCCATCGTGAAAGAGGCCGAGGCACAGGGGTTCCGCAACATCCTGTGCCCGTCATCGTATCAGGTTGGGCAGGACACGCTGAGCTTTGTCGCCGGTTGTGCGCCGATCACGCAAAAGATCAACCTGTTGGCTGCCGTGCGCTGCGGCGAGATGCAGCCGATCATGCTGGCCCGCACGATCGCAACGCTGGATCACATGCTGAAGGGGCGGCTGACCGTCAACATCATTTCATCCGATTTTCCCGGCGAAAAGGTCGACAGTGCCTATCGCTATCAACGCTCGCGCGAAGTGGTCGAGATCCTGAAACAGGCCTGGACGCAGGAGGAGATCAATCACGCGGGCGAGGTCTACAACTTTACAGGTCTGACAACCGACCCGGCGCGGCCCTATCAGACTGGCGGGCCGCTGCTGTATTTCGGCGGTTATTCGCCCGCGGCGCTGGAGCTGTGCGGCGAGCATTGCGATGTGTACCTGATGTGGCCGGAAACCAAGGATCAACTGGCCGAGCGGATGAAAGCTGTTCATGCAGTGGCCGAAAACTATGACCGTACGCTCGACTATGGCCTGCGGGTTCACATGATCGTTCGCGATACCGAAGCCGAGGCGCAGGAATACGCGGATTACATCGTCTCGAAACTGGATGACGACTATGGCCGCGCGATCCGCGAGCGGGCGTTAGATGCGACCTCGCTGGGGGTGGCGCATCAGACCAGGAACCGTGATCTGGCGGATGAATATGGCTATGTGGAACCCGGTTTGTGGACCGGCGTCGGCCGCGCCCGCTCGGGCTGTGGTGCGGCACTGGTTGGATCAACCGATCAGGTCATGTCAAAGATCGAAGATTACCGGAAGATGGGCATTCGCGCGTTCATCTTCTCAGGCTATCCGCACATGGATGAGGCCAAGCATTTCGGTGCTCGTGTGATGCCGCATCTGAAAACCTGCTCGCTTCCCGAAGCCTACGGGCGTGTGCCCAAGACACCCCCGGCCACACCGCTGGGCAACGGAGTGCGCCGCTGATGCAACGCGTGAAACTATCCCCGACGCTGGAAATGAGCCGCCTTGTCTATGGCATGTGGCGGCTGGGTGACGATAGCGACACCTCGGCAGGGCATGTCGAGGCCAAAATTCAGGCCTGTCTTGATCAGGGCATCACCACCTTCGATCAGGCCGATATTTATGGTGGTTACGCGGCCGAAGCCGTTCTGGGCAACGCCTTGCGCGCCAACCCCGGCCTGCGCCAGAAGATGGAGATCGTCACCAAATGTGATATCGTCGCGCCCGTGGGGCGGCATTCAGATGCGAAGGTCAAATACTATGACACCTCGCGCGCGCATATCCTGAAGTCCATCGACATGTCGCTGTCGGAAATGGCCATCGACCACATCGATCTGCTGCTGATCCATCGCCCTGATCCGTTCATGGATCACCACGAAACCGGGGCTGTGCTGGATGAGGCAGTCGCCAGCGGCAAGGTGGGCGCGGTTGGTGTTTCGAACTTCCGTCCGTGGGACTGGACCCTGCTGCAATCGGCGATGAAAACCCGGCTGGTCACCAACCAGATCGAGATCTCACTGGGCGAGATCGCCCCTTTTACCAATGGTGATCTGGCGTTTCACCAGCAGCATGGGCACCACCTTATGGCGTGGTCGCCGCTGGGGGGTGGGCTGCTGATGGCCGGAAACCCGCCCGTCGGGGTTGTTGCTGATGAAATCGCGGAGGAGTTCGGTGTAGACCGGGCCGCTGTGGCCGTCGCCTTCCTGCTGGCTCATCCGGCGGGCATTCTGCCGGTTCTGGGCACCAACAACCTGAACCGTATCAAACGCATCTCGGACGCGCTGAAAGTCACAATTGATCGCGAAACCTGGTTCCGCCTGTACGAGGCGGCGCTGGGGCATGAGGTAGCATGATGAACGCAATCTCAAGAAACATGACCCACACCTTTGTGCCACATAAGGACGACACCCGGACCCTGCGGGATGCTTTTGGTCGGTTTGCAACCGGCGTTACCATCGTGACATGCGACAGCGGTGATGGCCCGATCTGCATCACAGCCAACAGCTTTTCGTCGCTGTCGCTGGACCCGCCACTGATCATGTGGGCCGGCGACCGCAACTCGCGCCGGTTCCCCTATTTTCGCGCGGCACCGCATTTCACGGTGCATGTGTTATCGTCTGCGCAGGCTGAGCTGTGTTTTGGCTGCTCGAAAGATGCCCATGCCCTGCGCGACATCCGGCACGAGCGCTGTGCAAACGGCACCCCGCTGCTGTCGGATTGTCTGGCACGGTTTGAATGCGAACAACATGCCTATCACGACGCGGGCGATCACGTGATCGTGGTGGGCAAAGTCCTGAAGGCCAGCATGAGCGACGGCGACGCGCTGACGTTCTATGCCGGGAAAATGGGCCAATTCGCGCAGCACTAAGCGCGATCTGACGACCGCGGGACACACCCGCGGCTGAACAAGGGAGGATCCGCATGGGCGGACTGGCATCGGTGCTTGCGCCGATTGCATTTGTAAACGAAACCGTGCTGCGTCTGGGCCGCGCGGTTGGCGTTGTTGCGATTGCATTCATGGTCATCGCAATCCTGATTCAGGTGTTCTTCCGATACGTTCTGGGCAACGCCCTGCCTTGGCCGGATGAGGCCGCGCGGTTCTGCATGTTGTGGATGACCGGGTTGATGGCACCGACGGCCTTTCGGCGCGGCGGTTTTGTAGCTATCGACATGCTGCAACGGTTTCTGCCGCGTATGCTCGGCCTGTCGCTCAATCTGTTCCTCCTGCTGATCTCGCTGGCCGTGCTTTTGGTTGCGGTCAATATCGGCTGGTCCGAGGTCACGGGCTTTGGCGGCAGGTTCGCCACCGCCGCCCTGTACCTGCCGACATCGCTTGGGTTTGACGAGTGGTATCGCATTCCGCGCAGCTGGATGATGGCTTCGCTGCTGGTGGGCATCATTCTGCTGATCTCGGTCAATATCGAGCTTATCCTGCGTTCCGTGGTCACCTTGCTTGGCGGCGCGCATCTTTTGCCGGACATTCCCGACGCAGCGATGGGGGCCGAATAGATGCTGATCTGGTTCCTGCCTACGTTCCTGATTTTCCTGCTGATTGGCCTGCCGGTCTTTTTCGCGCTTCTGGCGGCGCCCGGCATCCTGCTGTGGCTGAACGGACAGACGAATGACATCACCCTGCTTTATCGCAATGTCTACAACGGCATGGACAGCTTTCCGCTGATGGCCATCCCGTTCTTCATGCTGGCCGGGGAAATGATGAACCGTGGCGGCATAACCATCCGCCTTGTCGAATTCAGCCAGGCCCTGATGGGCCATCTGCGCGGCGGGCTGGCGCATGTAAATGTGCTGAGCTCGATCCTGTTCGCGGGCCTTTCGGGATCTGCGGTGGCTGACACGTCCGCCCTGGGGTCGATGCTGATCCCGGCGATGGAAAAACAGGGCTACACCCGAAAATTCGCCGCCGCCATCACAGCCGCAAGTTCGGTGATCGGGCCGATCATCCCGCCCTCGGGCATTATGATCATCTATGCCTATGTCATGGGTGAAAGCGTGGCCGCCTTGTTCCTTGCGGGGATCGTGCCCGGAATCATGGTGGGTGTCGGCCTGATGGTGATGATCAAGTTCATGGCCGACAAGTACGATTTTCCCGTCGCCAGCCGGAAATACACATGGGATGAGCGGCGCAAAGCCAGCCTCAAGGCGTTCTTCCCGCTGATGACGCCTGTGATCATTCTGGGCGGCATTCTGGGGGGCATCTTTACTCCGACCGAGGCCGCCGCTGTTGCTGTGGGCTACGCCTTTATCATCGGATTTTTCGTTCTGCGTACACTGACCCTGAGGGAAATTCCGGATGTTCTGAGCAATGCAGGTATGACGTCGGCTGTGGTGCTGCTGCTGGTTGGCGCAGCAATGGCGTTCAAGACCGTCGTCAGCCTGAGCCACGCCCCGGAACAATTGGCCTCGTTGATCCTCAGCCTGTCGGAAAATCCACTGATCCTGTTGTTCCTGATTAACCTGTTGTTGTTCATCGTTGGCATGTTTCTGGATGCAGGCCCTGCGATCATCATCCTTGGGCCCATCCTTGGCCCGATTTTCACCAGTCTCGGTGTAGACCCGATCCATTTCGCCATCATCATGAGCGTCAATCTGACCGTCGGCCTTGCCACGCCCCCCATGGGGCTGGTGCTGTTCGTGGCCGCCGCCGTGTCGCGGGAGCGGGTCGAAACAATCGCCAAGGCGATCCTGCCATTCCTGGCTGTCGAAATCATCGTGATCTTTCTGATCACCTACATCCCCGCACTATCCATGACGATCCCGAGGATAACGGGATTTGCAAACTGACTGAGTATCACAGGGAGGAAACGCATGCTCGGAAACTTCATAAAAACAGCGGCGATTGCCACATCGCTTGTGGCCGCGTCTGTGGTCGCGGCGACGGCCGCTGACTATACGCTGCGCGCCACAGCCAATTCGAACGAAAATGACGAGGATTACGACGGTCTGATCGTTTTCAAGAACTATGTCGAGGCGGCGTCGAACGGCGCCATCGAGGTTGAGCTGTTCATCGGCACCCAGCTGTGTTCGAACGGTGCAGAATGCCTGCAAGGCGTGGCGGATGGCACCATCGATATCTATATCTCTACCTCGGGCGGGGCCTCGGGCATCTTCCCCTATGTGCAGGTTCTGGACCTGCCCTATCTGATGGCCGATGACCGGATCGCCGAGCATGTTCTGTCGGGCGATTTCACCCGCACCATGCGCGACATGGCGCTTGAGGATTCCGGTGGCGCGATCCGCCTGATGACCATCGGCAACACCGGCGGCTGGCGCAACTTCGCCAATACAAAACGCCGGGTGGCCGAGCCTGCCGACATGGAAGGTCTGAAAATCCGTACCGTCGTCGCCGACCTGCCACAGGAACTGGTCAAGGCACTAGGCGCGTCACCTACACCGATCCCGTGGCCGGAACTTTTCACCAGCTTCCAGACCGGCGTCGTCGAGGGGTCCAAGAACGGCATCACCGACATCATGGGCATGAAGTTCCCGGATGCCGGCCTGCAATATGTCACGCTGGACGGGCACGCCTATATGGGTGCGCTGTGGTGGATGAACAACGCCAAGTTCCAGGCGATGCCGGAAGATATGCGCCGGGTCGTTGTCGATGGGTTCTACGCCCTGCAACAGGCCACCTTTGCCTCGCCCAAGCGCAAGTCGATCCAGGCATATGAGGACTTCGTCGCAGGTGGCGGCGACCTTTATGTCCCGACGCCCGAGCAGAAGGCAGCGTTCAAAGCTGCGGCTTCACCTGTCTATGACTGGTTCCAGACCAATGTTGCCCGTGGTGATGAAATCTTTGCCGCGCTGACCGAAGCGGTCGCGGCGGCTGAGGCGGACGTGAACGCCTCGCGCAATGCGGACCTGAACTAAACGGATGGGTCGGGCCTTGTGGCCCGGCCCTTATCGAAACGGGTACATCCACCCTTTGTAGTCGTTGACCAGAACATGCGCCTTCTCGATCTGCTCCGGCGACATTTTCTTGATCACTTCCTCAAGGCTGATCGCCGCATCGGGATCGCCGCCAATGGCGCTGAGCGTGTACCACATGTATGCCCGCACCAAATCGGGCGCGGGCATTCCCAGACCCAGTTCATAGTACCAGCCGACCCCCGACTGCGCCCCCGGATGCCCCTTCATCGAGGCACGCAGATACCATTCAAACGCCCTTTCATGGTCCTGCTCGACCCCAAGACCCAGCCCGTACATCACACCAATCAGTTCCTCGGCCTCGGCATTGCCCGACCGGGCGGCGGGCAGCAGTTCCGCGCGCGCGGCTTCAAACTCTCCGGCCTCCATCATGTCACGGGCCTGTTCCAGCTCAGCCAGAGCCGGGGTCGCAAGAAAACAAAGGGTAAAGAGAAACTGGCGCATTGGGCGATTGTCCTCGTTTGGGCGGGGGCCGCGGTGGCGCAGGACCTGCCGCGCCCGCTGACAGATGATGACTTTATCCCATTTGATATGGAACAGGCCGCTATCGGTCATCAACTGTTTTACGATCCGATCCTGTCAGGCAATCTGAACATTTCATGCGCCCATTGCCATCACCCCGATTTCGGCACCTCTGACGGGTTGTCCCTGGGGATCGGCGAAGGCGGACAGGGTCTTGGCCCGGAGCGCACGCCGGGCACCGGGGCGGACAGGATCCGCAAACGCATTCCCCGAAATGCGCCGGGGTTGTGGAACCTCGGGGCCAAGGACATCCATACCGTTTTCCACGATGGCCGCCTGAGCATCTCGGACCTCTATGGCAACGGGTTCAATTCGCCAGCACAGGAATGGCTGCCCGGCGGATTGAACTCGCTTCTGGCGGCGCAGGCTTTATTCCCGCTGACCGCGCAATTCGAGATGGCCGGTAATGTCGCTGAAAATCAGGTGACCGGCGCGGTTCACGACAGGATTGACAAGGGCTGGCCGATCCTTGCCAAACGCGTGCGGACCGATCCGCGCTATGGCCCTGCCATAGTCGCGGCTTTTGACGATATCGAGACCACCGAAGAAATCACAATCACCCAGATCGCCAACGCGCTGGCGGCCTTCATGGCCATTGAATGGCGCAGCACCGACAGCCCGTTCGACCAGTACTTGGCCGGGGACATGGATGCGCTGTCAGACGTCCAGAAAGACGGGGTGAACCTGTTTTATGGCAAAGCGCGATGTGCGACATGCCATGCGGGTCCGTTGATGTCGGACCAAAAGTTTCACGCGCTGGGTTTGCCGCCATTCGGGCCGGGTCGGACCCGGCAATGGGATCCATATGCGCGGGACGTTGGGCGGATGGCGGAAAGCAACCGTGTGGAAGACGCCTATCGCTTTCGCACGCCGATGCTGCGCAATGTCGCCCTGACTGCGCCTTATGGACATAACGGCGCTTTTGCGGATCTCGAAAGCATGATCCGTCACCATCTTGACCCACAGACCAGCCTTGCCAAATGGAAACCCGACATGGCTGCGTTGCCCAAGGTCCCCTGGTTGCAAGAGGTGGATTTCGTGGTGTGGGACGACCGGTTCGAGATGGAACGCCAGCGCAGCAGGATCGACATTGTGCCAGTGACGCTGTCGGATGTGGAAATCGCCGCCCTGGTCGCATTTCTGCATTCCTTGACGGGCACCGGCGTTGGCTCTCCTCCTTTCGGGGTGCCGGCCGATTTCAACCCCTGATGGCGGTCACGCCATAATGACAATTATTCCGGCATAATGTCGGATAAGTCGATCACTTCGTCAAATTGCGGCCTATGAAATGTCTGGCCAGCCTTGCACCATAATATCAGGAACAGAAATTTACGGAGACGTTGATGTCCTGGAATATTTGCGTAATCGGGGCTGGCAAGATCGGTCAGATGATCGCGACGCTGCTGAGGGCCTCGCCAAACTATACAGTGACTGTGGCCGACCATGACCTGAAAGCATTGGGTGAAATCACAAGGCTTGGTATTGGCACGAAGCAGATTGATGCCCGGGATGCGGACAGTCTGGCAAAGGAACTGACCGGGTTTAACGCCGTGGTTTCAGCGGCACCGTTCTTTCTTACCCCAAACATTGCCAAGGCCGCCAAAGAGGCGGGCGCGCATTATTTTGACCTAACCGAAGACGTCGCGGCCACCGAGGCCGTACGCCAGCTGGCCGAAGGCAGTGAGACGGCTTTCATGCCGCAATGTGGTCTGGCACCTGGTTTTGTGGGTATCTCCGGAGCCGCGCTTGCCGCAGAGTTTGATGAACTGGACAGCCTGCATATGCGGGTGGGCGCGCTGCCGCTTTATCCGACCAATGCACTGAAGTACAATCTGACCTGGTCGACCGATGGGTTAATCAACGAGTACTGCAATCCCTGCGACGCCATTGTGAACGGCAAACTGGTCAAGACCGCGCCGCTGGAAGATTACGAGATTCTGGGTCACGATGGCGTGGAATACGAATGCTTCAACACCTCGGGCGGGTTGGGCACGCTGCCGGAAACACTGGAAGGCAAGGCGCGGGCCGTGTCTTATCGCACGATCCGGTATCCCGGCCATTGTGAAATCCTGAAACTGTTGCTGCACGATCTGGGACTGGAACGCCGCCGCGATCTGCTGAAAGAGATCTTCGAGACCGCCCTGCCCCGCACCGATCAGGACGTTGTGCTGGTCTATTGCACGGCCAAGGGCATGATCAACGGCGTTCTGCGCGAGAAATCTCTGATCAACAAGAGCTTTTCCCGCACCATCAACGGACAGGTCTGGAGTGCCATTCAGGTCACCACAGCTGCGGGTATTCTGGGCGTCGTTGACCTGATGCGCACCGGCACGCTGCCTTCGAAAGGGTTCGTCCGGCAGGAACAGGTCAAACTGAACGACTTCCTGAATACAGAATTTGGCCAGCTGTATCGTGCTGGTGACGTGACCCGGCAAAACAAGGCGGCCTGAGATATGAAAGACATCGTAATGACAGCCCAAACCACGCTTGCAAATCTGGATCTGACAGACGCCGCATTGAAGGGCGGCACTCTGAAGGTGACGTCGCCGATTGACGGCTGCCTGCTGGCCGATGTGCATGAAACGCCGGCCACCGAAATGGACGCGATCATTGCCCGCGCCAAAAACGCGTTCAAGGCGTGGCGCGTTGTGCCGGCCCCGCGTCGGGGCGAGCTGATCCGCCTGCTGGGCGAAGAGCTGCGTGCGGCCAAGGACGATCTGGGCGCGCTTGTCAGCTGGGAGGCCGGCAAGATCACATCCGAAGGTCTGGGCGAAGTGCAGGAGATGATCGACATCTGCGACTTTGCCGTTGGTCTGTCGCGTCAGCTTTATGGTCTGACCATCGCGTCGGAACGCCCAGGTCATCGGATGATGGAAACCTGGCATCCGGCGGGCCCGGTCGGAGTGATCTCGGCCTTCAATTTCCCAGTTGCGGTCTGGTCGTGGAATGCCGCTTTGGCACTGGTCTGTGGCGATCCGGTGATCTGGAAACCGTCCGAGAAGACCCCGCTGACAGCGATGGCCTGCCAGAAGATCTTTGAACGCGCGCTGGTGCGGTTTGGCGATGCCCCCGAAGGGTTGCTTCAGGTCCTGATCGGTGGCGCGGAGTTGGGCGAGGCGCTGGTGGCCAGCGAAGATGTTCCGATCATCTCGGCCACAGGGTCCACACGAATGGGCCGTGCGGTTGCGCCCATTGTTGCGGCACGCTTTGGCAAGTGCATTCTGGAGCTGGGTGGCAACAACGCGATGATCGTCGGCCCTTCGGCGGATCTGGAAATGGCCGTGCGCGCCATTGTCTTCTCGGCCGTTGGGACCGCCGGTCAGCGTTGCACCACGCTGCGCCGTCTGATCGTGCACAACTCGATCCGTGAGGAACTGGTGGGCCGCCTGAAAAAGGCTTATGCCGGTCTGGCCATCGGCAATCCGCTGTCTGAGGGCACGTTGATCGGGCCACTGGTGGATGAGGCATCGGGTGCCGCCATGACATCCGCACTGGAGGCGGCAAGGGCCGAAGGCGGCACCGTGTTTGGCGGCGAACGTGTAACCGAAGGGCTTCCTGCGGGTGTCTATATGCAGCCCGCAATTGTCGAAATGCCCGGCCAAAGCGCGGTCGTGAAAACCGAAACTTTCGCGCCAATCCTTTATGTTATGGGCTACGACGACTTTGACGATGCGATCCAGCTTCAAAACGATGTGCCGCAAGGGCTGTCATCCTGTGTGTTCACGCTGAACATGCGCGAGGCCGAGCAGTTTCTGACTGCGGCGGGGTCGGATTGCGGTATTGCCAACGTCAACATAGGCCCCTCGGGCGCCGAGATCGGTGGCGCATTCGGTGGCGAAAAGGAAACCGGTGGCGGACGCGAAAGCGGCTCGGACGCGTGGAAAGCCTATATGCGCCGCCAGACCAACACCGTGAACTACTCGGCAGAGCTCCCGCTGGCGCAGGGTGTCAAATTCGACATCTGAACCAGCGCGCAAACTGACGGGCAATCTGATCCCCCCGGAGCTTTGATGTTTCGGGGAGATCGCTTTTGTCGTGCAGGGTTTGGCACTGGCAGGCTGAAGCAGGCACAAAACCGGTGGTTCTTGACGAAATCCCTGCCGTGCGGCATGTGATGTCGCTGGGGGGGGGAACGGCATGTCCGATAGGGTCAGATGGCCCGACACGGCATGTATGAACAGGTTAAGCGTCCGAGTGGCCCCGATGGCTGGCTGCTTTTATACCGGAAGGTAAGTAAGATATGTGCCCTGCACCCGTTGATGCAGAGACCCCGCGCGGGTTCATCATCCCGATCGGCGGCGGCGAAGACCGCGTCAAGGAAATGCAGATTCACCGCAAGTTCGTTGAGCTGTCTGGTGGTCCTGATGCCGATATTGTCGTGATCCCGACGGCCTCGATGTTGGAAGAGACCGGACCGGATTACAATCGCATCTTTTCCGAGCTGGGCGCGGGCAAGGTCGAATTTCTGCCCATCTCGCGGCGTGCTGATTGCGACAATCCCGATTATGCCGAGATGCTGGACCGCGCTACAGGGATATTCATGACCGGTGGCAACCAGCTGCGGCTGTCGGCGATTCTGGGTGGCACGCTTGTGGCGCAGAAAATACGCCGCCGGAATGCGGCCGGTGTGCCGGTTGCCGGCACTTCAGCCGGGGCGTCGATCATGTCCGAACATATGGTGGCCGGGGGCAGCAGCAACTCGGCCCCGGCTGAGGGCAATATCACGCTGGCTCCGGGCATGGGTTTGACCAACGCCGTCATCATCGACCAGCACTTCACACAGCGCAATCGGCTGGGACGTTTGCTAACCGCTTCATCTTTCAACCCTTTTTTGATCGGACTGGGTATCGACGAAGACACGGCAGCCTTCATCGGACCCGATAATGTCCTTGAAGTCGTGGGCAGCGGATCGGTTACCGTCGTGGACGCCAGTCATCTGACCCATTCATCGATGTGGGACGCGCGCCGCGGTGAAGCACTGAGCCTGCTTGGACTTCGGCTTGACGTTCTGGGCGAAGGGTGCCGTTATGATCTGACGGCTCGCCAGGCTTTTCCGCCGGATGAGCATTTGGCGTTCTGCACATTGCCGGACATGTCCGGTCAAGAGGCCGCCAGCGGGGGGATAACAAAAAGCTAACCAACGGGGAGCCTCATGAAAATAATCTCGACCAATGTCTTTGTCGGCCCGAATGTCTGGGCAAGTTTTCCGGTCATTCGCCACGTCATCGATCTGGGTGTTCTGGAAGAGTGGCCCTCGGCAAAAATTGGTTCCGAGTTTATTGACGCCTTGATCAAGGCGCTTCCCGGTCTGGCGGAACACGGCTGTTCCTATCGCGAACCCGGCGGCTTTATCCGCCGCCTGCGCGAGGATGAAGGCACCTGGCTGGGACATGTGCTGGAACATTGCGCCATCGAAGTTCAGAACGTGGCCGGGTCCGACGTGACCTTTGGACGTACGCGCGGCACAGGTGAGCCGGGCCAGTACAATATGGTCTATGAATACCGCCAGCGCGACGTCGGTCTGGATGCGGGCAATCTGGCGATGCGGTTGCTGATGCATCTGCTGCCGCAATCCCTGAAGGATCAGGTGGATTACGAATTCGACCCGGACTTCAACTGGGATGAAGAACTGCGCAGCTTTGTTCTGCGAGCGCAACGCAAGGAATTTGGCCCATCGACCGGATCGCTGGTCAAGGCGGCGCAGGAACGCGACATTCCTTGGATCAGGCTGAATTCCGGCTCGCTTGTGCAATTTGGACACGGCAAGTTTCAGAAACGCATTCAGGCGACAATTACGTCCGAGACCAAGCATATCTCGGTCGAGATCTCCTGTGACAAGGAAGACACCCATAATCTGCTGAACGATCTTGGCCTGCCGGTTCCGCAGCAGCGCATGGTCTATTCGGCCCGCGAGGCCGTACGCGCAGCCACGCGGATCGGGTTTCCCGTGGTGGTCAAACCGTTGGACGCCAACCATGGGCGCGGCGTTTCGATCAATCTGAATTCCGATGCCGAGGTCGAGGCGGGCTTTGCCGAGGCCAAGGAGCATTCGCGCAGCCGCGCCATTCTGGTCGAGAGCTTCATCACCGGCTTTGATCACCGGATGCTGGTCGTGAACGACAAGCTGGTTGCGGTGGCCAAACGCGTCCCCGGCCATGTAATAGGCGACGGAACCCATACGATTGCCGAACTGGTCGACATCGTGAACCAGGACCCACGCCGGGGCATCGGGCACGAAAAAGTGCTGACCAGGCTCGAGTTGGACAATCAGGCTAACCGCCTGATGGAGAATGCGGGCGTGACGGAAGACACTGTCCTGCCCGAGGGTGAGGTTTTCTATCTGCGCTCGACCGCGAACCTGTCAACCGGTGGCACCGCCATCGATCTGACCGACGTGGTGCATCCCGACAACCGCGACATGGCCGAACGCGCCATCATGGCGGTCGGGCTGGATGTGGGCGGTGTCGATTTCCTGATCGACGATATCACCAAATCCTACAAGGATATCGGTGGCGCGATTGTCGAAGTAAATGCGGCCCCCGGTTTCCGGATGCATGTGGCCCCGTCCGAAGGTCAGCCGCGCGATGTGGCGGGCAAGGTCATCGACATGCTGTTCCCTGCCAATGAACAGACCCGCATCCCGATTGCGGCCATCACCGGCACCAACGGCAAGACGACAACGTCGCGGATGCTGGGTCATATCATGAAAACCAGTGGCAAGATCGTTGGCATGACCTCGACCGACGGCGTCTATGTGGATGGCAAGCTGAGCGTCAAGGGGGACATGACCGGCCCGAAATCGGCACAGATCGTCCTGCGTGATCCGATGGTCGATTTTGCAGTGATGGAAACCGCGCGGGGCGGGCTGGTTCGCTCGGGTCTGGGCTATCAACGCTCGAACGTGGCGGCCTGTCTGAATGTCTCGGCAGATCATCTGGGTCTGGGCGGGATCAATACGGTCGAGGAGCTGGCCGTCGTCAAACGGGTGGTGGTGGAAAGCGCAACCGACACGGCCGTGCTGAATGCTGACGACATCAATTGTCTGAAGATGGCCGATTACGCCGGGGCGGATCAGATCTTCTATGTCACGACCAACCCCGGTCACAGTCTGGTCAAGGAACATATCAAGACAGGGGGCAAGGCCATCGTGCTGGAAAAAGGCATGAATGGCGACATGCTGACCATCTATGACAAAGGGCTTCACATCCCGGTTCTGTGGTCGCATCTGATCCCCGCCACGCTTGAAGGCAAGGCGATCTTCAACGTGCAAAACGCCATGGTCGCAGCTGCAATGGCCTATAGCTTTGGGGTCGATTTGGACAATATCCGGCATGGTCTGCGCACTTTCGACACCAGTTATTTCCAGGCACCGGGGCGGATGAATGTCTATGATGAACATCCCTTCAAGGTGATCCTTGATTACGGCCACAACCCGGCCGCGCTGAAGGCGATGGCCGCTTTGGCCGATCAGTTGGAGGTCAAGGGCCGCAGGCTGTGCGTTGTTGCGATGCCCGGTGATCGGCGCGATGAAGACATTGTTGATGGGGCCGCAGCGCTGGCCGGGCATTTTGACCACTTCATCTGCAAGGCCGATGACCGCCGCCGGGGTCGCGGGCATGACGAGGTGCCGCAAATGATGCGGCAGGCCCTGATCGATTGCGGGACACCGGATGAGGCAATCTCGATCATCCCGGATGAGGTTGAGGCCGTGACCACAGCGCTGGAGATGGCGGCACCGGGCGATCTGCTGGTGATCTTCGGAGATGACACCACACGCTGCTGGAAACAGATCATCTACTTCAATTCCGATGGCGAAACCTCTGAAACCGAGGCAGCACCCAGGACCAGCCCCGCCGACACCACGTTCGAGGACATGTTCGACAGCGACCAGAACCTGATCCGGGACGAACGCGGTGTAAGACTGGCGCGTGAAATCAGCGAAGACGCGGATTGAGCGGAGGTACCGGAATGGACCGGATCGAAGAGCTTGAAACCGCGCTGACCATCGAAAGCGCGACCGCTGATCATATTCAGGTGGATGACGCGCGGCGACTGACCGGCCCCGGCCTGTTATGGGATCACCCCGGCGCGGTGATGGATGTGTTTTTCACTGTTATCGACCCCGCGCAGGTCATTGCAGTGTGGGAAAAACACGCCCGGCGCGTTCTGGATGCGCTTGGCTGGCAGGATCAGGCGCTGACCCACCGAACCTTCACCGGTGGTGTCAATCTGGCGATCTCGGCACCGATGGATCAGCTTTATTCCGCGATCTTTGCGGCTCAGACCGCCTGGCATTTCTGCGCGGCAGAGTTGCTGGAGACCACGCCGGGCGATTTTGATCAGATGATCCGGGACGTCAAAGGCGTCATGGCGAAGGAGGCCAATCCTGCGCTGATCGCCCTGATCGCGGCAGCCGACGCGCATGGTGTGGATATCCTTTGCGACGATGATGAGATTTCCATCGGGCATGGAACCGGCAGCCAAACCTGGCCTGTCGACGCACTGCCCGCCCCGGATGACGTGGACTGGCCCGCCTTTCACAACATCCCCGTCGCCTTCATCACCGGAACCAATGGCAAGACCACCACGACCCGGTTGCTGGAGGCCATCGCCCGCGCATCGGGCAAGGTCGCGGGGCTGACCTCGACCGAGTTTGTGCGGGTGGGTGATGATATTCTGGATCGCGGCGACTATTCCGGCCCCGGCGGAGGGCGGATGTTGCTGCGCGACAAGCGGCTTGAAATCGGCTGCCTTGAAGTGGCCCGTGGGGGTATCCTGCGTCGCGGCCTGCCGACGCGTGCGGCCATGGCCGCCACTGTCACCAACGTGGCGAACGATCATCTGGGGCAATACGGCGTCAACACGGTGCCCGAGCTGGCTCAGGCGAAATTCGCCGTGCACCGGACACTGACCAAGGGCGGCGTTCTGGCCCTGAATGCCGATGATCCTTTTGTCCGTGCCGAGGCCGAAAACACGGCGGCAAATATCTGGTGGTTTTCACTGGATGCCGGGAATGATCTGATCCGTCGGGCGCGCGACGCGGGAACATGCTGCGCCTATGTCTCGCAGGGCAATATCGTCTTTTTCGACGGCCGGTCCGAGCATACGGTCATTGCCGTGTCCGTCGTGCCCCTGACCATGGGCGGGGTCGCGAAATACAACATCCTGAACGCTCTGGCGGCTATGTGCCTTGCGCTGGCATTGAAACTGCCGCTTGAGGCGGTGCGGCAAGGGTTGGCCGGGTTCAAGCCGGATGCCAAGGACAATCCGGGTCGCTGTAACGAATTCCGGTACAACGGCGCTCAGGTTTTCGTGGATTTCGCACATAATCCGCATTCGATTTCTGCCGTGTGCGATGCGCTGTCGGCCCTGCCGGCAAAACGGCGGTTCATCATGCTCAGCCATGCCGGAGACCGGTCGGATCAGGACATTCGGGATGTCACCGCAACCGCATTGAACTTCCAACCCGACGTGGTCGTTGCTGCTGAACTGGAAGGGTATCTACGGGGCCGCTCAATGGGAGAGATACCGGACCTGATCGAAAAGTCTGCCTTGGAACAGGGATATAACAAGACCCAGATCCAAAGGGCCGCATCCCCGTCCGAGGCCGCCGCGATGATCCTGAAACAGGTGGAACCGGGCGATCTTGCCCTGCTGCTGGTTCTGTCGGAACGCGACGCCGTGCTTGAGATGCTAGACCAGCAGGCGATCTAACGGGTTGAAGGACCAGTAAGGCAACGCGCCGCCACCTCCGGCTGCGGTCAACTGAGCAGCAAATTGCGTATCACCCTTGCATTGACATCCAGCCTGGCAATACTCGCCAAAATACAGGCAACAGGTGGTTAAGGTTAGGTGTTATGGAGATTGAGCAGACGGGGTTGTCGGGTGTGTTGGTTATTCGCCCGCAGCGGCATGGGGATTTGCGCGGGTTTTTTTCCGAAAGCTGGAACAAGGCGCGGCTGGAGGAGGCTGGGGTTGTGTTGCCGGAGTTTGTGCAGGACAACCATTCGTTGTCGTCCGCGGTGGGGACATTGCGCGGCCTGCATTTTCAGGCGCCTCCGCATGCGCAGGGCAAATTGGTTCGGGCGGGCCGGGGGGCGCTTTATGATGTCGCTGTCGATATCCGCAAGGGATCGCCGACCTATGGGCAATCTTTCGGCATCGAGCTCAGCTTTGAGAACGGGCGACAGCTTTGGGTGCCGGCGGGTTTTGCCCATGGTTTTGTGACGTTAGAGCCCGACACCGAAATCTGCTACAAATGTACCAGCTTTTACAATGCGGATGCCGATGGGGGTGTGCGCTGGGACAGCTGTGGTATTGATTGGCCCTTGCAGGGGAACCCGGTGCTGAGCGACAAGGACAGGATTGCGCCTGCGCTGGCTGATTTTGACAGCCCGTTTGTTTACGAAGGATAGAATATGAAACTGTTGGTGACAGGTGGTGCGGGTTTCATCGGGTCCGCGGTCGTGCGGCGTGCCATTGCGGACGGACATCAGGTCGTGAACCTTGATGCGCTGACCTATGCGGCCTGCCTCGACAATGTTGCCGAGGTTGCAGAGAACCCGAACTATGCCTTTGTTCACGCAGATATCCGCGACCCTGCAGCCCTGAAGGCGGTGTTTGCCGAACATGCGCCTGATGCGGTGATGCACCTGGCGGCGGAATCCCATGTTGACCGGTCCATCGACGGGCCGGGGGCTTTCATCGAAACCAATGTCCTGGGCACATACAACATGCTGGAGGCGGCGCGCAGCTATTGGGCCGGACAGGGAAAACCGGACACTTTCAGGTTCCACCATATCTCGACCGATGAAGTCTTTGGCAGCCTGGGCCCCACCGGCCAGTTCACCGAGGATACCCCCTATGATCCGCGGTCTCCCTATTCCGCGTCGAAAGCCTCCAGCGATCATCTGGTCCGGGCCTGGCACGAGACCTATGGCCTGCCGGTGGTGCTGACCAACTGTTCGAACAATTACGGGCCCTATCATTTCCCTGAAAAGCTGATCCCTGTTGTGATCCTGAACGCAATCGCGGGCAAGGCGCTGCCGATCTATGGCGACGGCTCGAATGTCCGCGACTGGCTGTATGTCGAGGATCACGCCGACGCGCTTTTGCTGGTGGTGCAAAAGGGGGCTGTCGGCCGGTCCTATAACATCGGTGGCGAGAACGAGCGCAGCAATCTGGAACTGGTGCAGACGCTGTGTGCGATCCTGGACGACCTGCGCCCGAAACCGCAGGGGGTCTATGCGGACCAGATCACCTTTGTAACAGACCGCCCCGGGCATGATGCGCGTTACGCCATCGATCCCTCGCGGATGCGCAACGAAATGAACTGGCGCCCGTCCTTGACGGTAGAGGAAGGTCTGCGCAGAACGGTTGAATGGTACCTGAACAATGAAGACTGGTGGCGGTCTTTACAGAACCGGTCCGGCGTTGGCGAACGGCTGGGGGTCAGCGCGTGAAACTTCTGGTCTTCGGGGCGACCGGTCAGCTGGGCCGGGAACTGACCCGGTGTGGCGGGGATATCTCGGTTGAAGCGCTTGGGCGCGACAAGGCGGATTTTGCCGATCCTGAAGGGTGCGCGGCCCTGGTTCGCAACACCGACGCGGATGCGGTGATCAACGCCGCCGCATATACCGCCGTCGACAAGGCCGAAGCGGAGGAAGACCTTGCCCTGCTGATCAACGGAACCACGCCCACGGCGCTGGCCAAAGCTGCGGCCGGGCGCGGATTGCCGTTTGTTCAGGTCTCGACAGATTATGTGTTTGACGGGGCGGGCACGGCCCCGTTCTTACCCAACCACGCGACCGGCCCGCTGGGCGCCTATGGACGCACCAAGCTGGCGGGTGAGGCCGGTGTGATTGCGGCGGGCGGACCCCATGCCATCATACGAACCTCTTGGGTGGTGTCGTCACATGGACATAACTTCGTCAAAACCATGCTGCGCCTCGGCAAAGAGCGTGACCACCTGACGATCGTCGCAGACCAGATTGGCGGTCCAACCCCGGCATCGGCACTGGCCGGGGCCTGTATCGGCGCGGCCCGTGCCCTTTTGACAAACCCGGATGAAAAGACCGGAATTTACCATTGCAGCGGTGGCCCTGATGTCAGCTGGGCCGATTTTGCGCGCGAGATCTTCGATCAGGCCGGTATTGACTGCAATGTCGAAGACATCCCGTCCAGCGCATACCCGACCCCCGCGAAACGCCCCCTGAACAGCCGCCTGGACTGCACGACACTGACAACGGACCTGGGCGTGCCCCGTCCGGATTGGAAGGCGGGCCTGCATAGCATACTTGAAGACCTTGGAGAGCTCGGCACATGACGACCCGGAACGGCAAGAAACGCAAAGGTATCATTCTGGCAGGCGGGTCAGGCACCCGTCTTTATCCGATCACGATGGGCGTCTCGAAACAGCTTTTGCCCATCTATGACAAGCCGATGATCTATTACCCCCTTTCGGTGCTGATGCTGGCCGGGATCCGCGACATCGCGATGATCACGACGCCGCAGGATCAGGAGCAGTTTCAGCGCCTGTTGGGTGATGGAAGCCAATGGGGCCTGTCCCTGACCTGGATTGTTCAACCTTCTCCTGACGGGTTGGCGCAAGCCTATATTCTGGCGGAAGATTTTCTGGATGGTGCCCCCTCGGCCATGGTGCTGGGCGACAACATCTTCTTTGGGCACGGCCTGCCCGAGATCCTGCAATCGGCAGACGCCAAAGAGACGGGTGGCACCGTTTTCGGCTATCGGGTCGCTGATCCCGAACGCTACGGGGTCGTGGCCTATGACGAGGCTGGCGCCGTCACCCAGATTGTCGAGAAACCCCAAGTGCCGCCATCGAACTACGCCGTGACCGGGCTGTATTTTCTGGACGGCTCTGCCCCTGAACGGGCCCGCGCCGTAAAACCGTCTGCACGCGGCGAGCTTGAGATTGTCACCTTGCTTGAAATGTACCTTGAGGCCGGGTTGCTCAGCGTCAACCGCATGGGGCGCGGTTATGCCTGGCTGGATACCGGAACCCACGCAAGCCTGCTGGACGCCGGAAACTTTGTGCGTACGCTTCAGGACAGGCAAGGCCTGCAAACCGGATCACCTGACGAAATCGCCCATACGCTGGGCTGGATCAGCGACCAGGACCTCGAAGCCCGCGCCCAAAGATTCGGCAAAAACGACTACGGCGAATACCTCAAGAACCTGCTGAACCATTAGCCGTTCAATAGCGGTATTGGCTTGGTTGAGTTTTTTGGTTTTGGTTGCGGGTTTGGTGGTGAGGTCTTATTTAGCGTGTTTGGATGTTGGGATGGGTTGGTGTGCCGCAGGGTTGCATCTGTCCTTTA
>NZ_JBQERN010000023.1:0-34896 GCF_056535105.1 Ruegeria sp. O5
ATGCAGAAAAACGGACCCTTCAAAAACCTCTTCGACCAACAGTTCAATAAACACAAACAAAAACAAAAAGTCGCTCAGTAATGAGAGGGGGCTGAAAATCGGGTGACCGGAGATGGGTACATCTGAATCGCGTTTCAGTTTTTGTTTGCGAGGCACATCTCCGCGCGTTGGTGTTGTGGCGCGGCAGACGGATCCGGGGTCAGCATTCGCCGCAATTTGGCGGCAAAACCTTAGGGTTGCGGAGACACCACTGTCCCACCAATAGCCAGCGTCAACCGGCGCGCGGCTTCCATCACCGGGCGGCTCAGCCGTTCGATTTCGGTTGCTCCGACGCGGCTGGTTGGCCCGGACACGGAAAGCCCTGCGACCGCCTCTCTGTTCATATCGAAAACGGGTGCTGCAATGCATCGCATACCTGTAGTCTTTTCTTCGTTGTCCACGGAAAAACCCCGCAATCTGATAGCTGCAAGATCTTTCTTCAACGCCTCGGGGCTGGTAATCGACTGATCCGTAAAAGCCTGTAAATTCGCGGCGGCCAACCTTCGGTTCAATCTGTCTTCGTCCATATGGGCCAACAACGCTTTTCCGATGCCCGACGCGTGCATGGGTGACAATGTGCCGGGGGGAAAAAACGCCCGGATGCTTTCATGTGTTTCAACCTGGCTCAGGAACAGCACCAGACCTTCTTTCTCAATGCCCAAATTGGCGGTCTCGCTCGTGGTTTCCATCAGCTTGCGCATGATCGGCCTTGCCCGTTCCACAAGACTGGTACGGCGCAGAAACCGCGAGCCGATCACAAACGCCTGCGGGCCAATGTGCCAAACCTGTTCTTCATGGTCGAACTCGACCAGGCCCCTGCCCTGCAACGTCACGAGGATGCGATAAACAGTGGCCGGTGCCTGGCGCATTTCATCTGAAAGTTCAGTAAGAGCTTTGCCTTGGGCCTGGCTCAGATACTCGAAAACCTCCATCGCCCGATCCAGTGATTTGATCGTATTCTGCGCGGTTTTGTCATCCCACCCCCGCGGTCTTCCGCGGGCCTTGCGACGGAGCTTCGGGTCATTGTCTTGCGATTCCATAAAAACCCTCTGATCATTTATGAAAGACTATTTCACAGCATGAAAAATATAACCCACTGACAACTATAAGTTAAATCTCATTATACAAATTTTGAAATGCGTTTTCAAAAAAATTTCCAATCAGGCGGCTGGAACCTATTGTGCAGGCAAGGACGCAAGGAGACCATCCATGAGCTTTCAAAACCCCGTTTTCATCCCTGGCCCGACGAACATCCCGGAAAGCCTGCGCAAGGCGTGCGATATGCCCACGATCGACCACCGTTCGCCATTGTTCGGGCAAATCCTGCATCCTGCGCGCGCGGGCGTTCGGAAAATTCTGAAAAGCGACAGTGCCGAAGTCTTCATTTTCCCGTCGACCGGCACCGGGGGCTGGGAAACCGCCCTGACCAATACGCTGTCCGCAGGTGACAAGGTTCTGGTGGCCCGTAACGGCATGTTCAGCCATCGCTGGATCGATATGTGCCAACGCCATGGGCTGAATGTTGAGATCGTCGAAACCCCGTGGGGCGATGGGCTGCCGGCTGACCGGTACGAAGAAATCCTTGCCGCCGACAAAAACCATGAGATCAAGGCGGTTCTAGCCACGCATAATGAGACGGCAACTGGCGTGAAGTCGGATATCGCTGCCGTGCGCAAGGCGCTGACTGCTGCGCAACACCCGGCGCTGCTTTTTGTTGATGGCGTCTCATCCATCGCGTCGATGGATTTCCGGTTTGATGAATGGGGCGTGGATGTTGCCGTTACCGGGTCGCAGAAGGGTTTCATGTTGCCCGCTGGCCTTGCCATCGTCGGTTTCAGCCAGAAAGCGATGGAAGCAACCAAAACCGGCACCCTGCCCCGCACATTCTTTGACGTCCGGGACATGACCAAGGGATACACCAACAATGCTTACCCCTATACACCCGCTGTGGGGTTGATGAATGGCCTCAATCAAGCCTGCGCTATGCTGTTGAGTGAAGGTCTGGAGAACGTTTTCGCCCGACACCACCGGATTGCCGAAGGGGTCCGTGCCGCTGTGGGGGCGTGGGGGCTGGAGCTTTGTGCCAGCAGCCCGGCGGTCTATTCCGATACCGTAAGCGCAATCCGCACGCCGAACGGCTTCAACGCGACGGATATTGTCACGCACGCAGCTGAAAAATACGGCGTTGCCTTTGGCGTGGGCCTTGGTGAGGTCGCGGGCAAGGTGTTCCGGATCGGGCATCTGGGCAGCCTGACGGATGTCATGGCTCTGTCCGGGATCGCCACTGCTGAGATGTGCATGGTTGACCTGGGCCTGAACATCGACCTGGGGTCCGGAGTTGCTGCCGCACAGGAATACTATCGTGGCCATCCCGGTTCCGTTCAGAAGAACGCGGCATGATGAAGGATTGCACAATGTATATCCCAACCTATGAAGACATGCTTGCGGCACATGACCGGATCAAACCCCATATCCGCCGCACCCCGGTGCGAACCTCGGACTTTCTCAACGAACTGTCAGGCGCGCAGCTGTTCTTCAAATGCGAAAACTTTCAGGAACCGGGCGCTTTCAAGGTACGAGGTGCCACCAATGCGGTTTTTGGGCTGGATGAGAAACAGGCCGAAAAAGGTGTCGCCACCCATTCTTCGGGCAATCACGCCTCGTGCCTGTCTTATGCGGCGATGAAACGGGGCATTCCCTGCAACGTGGTCATGCCGCGGACAGCGCCGCAAGCAAAGAAGGACACGGTCCGCCGTTATGGAGGGAAGATTACAGAATGCGAACCTTCCACCTCGTCGCGCGAAGCGACATTTGCCGAGGTTCAGGCGGCTACGGGCGGTGACTTTGTTCACCCCTACAACGATCCTCGGGTCATCGCCGGCCAAGGCACCTGTTCGCGCGAGTTTATCGAGCAGACCGACGGTCTGGACGCAGTCGTCGCGCCAATCGGCGGCGGTGGCATGGTATCCGGAACCTGTTTGACCCTGTCCAATCTGGCCCCAGAAACAGCAATCATAGCGGCAGAACCTGAACAGGCAGACGACGCCTATCGCAGCTTCAAGGCCGGTCATATCATCGCGGATGATGCGCCAAAGACGATTGCTGACGGGTTGCTGGTGCCGCTGAAGGATCTCACCTGGCATTTCATTTCAAACCACGTCTCAGAGATTTACACAGCCTCCGAGCAAGAGATCATCGATGCGATGAAACTGACATGGAAGCACCTGCGGATTGTGATGGAGCCATCTTCGGCCGTTCCGCTGGCCACGGTTCTCAAAAACCCGGACGCCTTCAAGGGCAAGCGTGTCGGAGTGATTGTTACAGGTGGCAATGTCGATCTGGACCGGCTGCCCTGGATGAATGTCTGAATACACCCCAACAAAAAACTATCCCGGTATAGGATTACGGAGATGAAAGATATGAGCACTCTCGACCAGTTCGAAGTAGGTTACGATATTCCGGCCAAGCCCGGCATGGACGAAGCAGATATCCAGACACCCAGCCTGATTTTGGATCTCGACGCGCTTGAACGCAACATCAGGAAGATGGGCGATTATACCAAGGCGCACGGGATGCGTCACCGCGTGCATGGTAAAATGCACAAGTCGGTTGACGTGGCCAAGCTGCAAGAAAAAATCGGTGGTGCCGTTGGTGTCTGCTGCCAGAAAGTTTCCGAGGCCGAAGTTTTCGTTCGTGGTGGGATCAAGGACGTTCTGGTTTCGAACCAGGTGCGTGACCCGGCCAAAATTGACCGCCTCGCACGCCTGCCAAAGCTGGGCAGCCGCATTATCGTGTGTGTCGACGATCTGGAAAATGTCGCCGACCTTTCGGCGGCGGCAGTCCGGCATGGAACACAGCTAGAAGTCTTCGTGGAAATCGATTGCGGCGCAGGGCGGTGCGGGGTCACAACGACGCCCGAAGTGATTGAAATCGCCAAGGCGGTTGAGGCTGCAGACAACTTGAAATTCAGCGGAATTCAGGCCTATCAGGGCGCCATGCAACACCTCGACAGCTATGAGGCACGCAAGGAAAAACTGGATACCGCCATCGCGATGGTCAAAGACGCGGTAGACGGCCTTAAAGCCGAGGGTATCGAGTGTGAGCTGGTTTCGGGCGGCGGTACGGGGTCTTACTACTTCGAATCCAACTCGGGCGTGTATAATGAGCTGCAATGCGGGTCTTATGCGTTCATGGATGCCGATTACGGTCGCATCCTGGATGAGAACGGCAACCGGATCGACCAGGGCGAGTGGGAGAACGCATTCTTCATCCTGACCAGCGTCATGAGCCATGCCAAGGCGGACAAGGCGATTGTCGATGCGGGTCTGAAGGCGCAGTCGGTGGATAGCGGTCTGCCTGTTGTTTTCGGGCGTGACGATGTCGAATACATCAAATGCTCGGATGAACATGGCGTCGTGATGGATCCGAGCGGGGCGCTCAAGGTCAATGACAAGCTGAAACTGGTGCCAGGGCACTGTGACCCAACTGCAAACGTGCACGATTGGTATGTGGGCGTCCGGAATGGCAAGGTCGAATGCGTTTGGCCGGTGTCAGCCCGCGGCCGCGCGTACTGAGCTTGAATGCTCAAAGAACAAACCGCCGGCCAAACATGGCCGGACAGTCGCCCGTGCGCGCCCGCTTTTGTCGGTGAATCGCACGGGCGCACGAATTCCAAGTGGAGAATGACATGCTGATCGTACCCGAGCGCGAAATCGCCAACCTCATGACCCGCGACGCGGCCTTTGAAGCCGTCGAACAGGTCTTTGCCTCCATGGCTGCAGGGGACGCCTATAACTTTCCTGTCGTGCGCGAAGCCATCGGACATGAGGACGCCCTGTACGGCTTTAAAGGCGGGTTTGACCGCGCCGGGCTGACACTGGGCCTGAAGGCCGGCGGGTATTGGCCAAATAACCTGGAAAAGCGCGGATTGATCAATCACCAGTCCACTGTTTTTCTTTTTGACCCTGACACCGGAAAACCGTCAGCGATGATTGGCGGCAACCTTTTGACGGCCTTGCGCACTGCGGCGGCCTCTTCTGTATCCATCAAGCACCTTGCCCGTGCGGACGCGCGGGTGATCGGTATGATCGGGGCCGGGCATCAGGCAACCTTTCAGCTTCGGTCAGCGCTGGAGACCCACACCTTTGAAAAGGTCCTTGGCTGGAACTACCATCCCGAGATGTTGCCGAACATTGAAAAGGTCGCCAATGAAGCCGGTGTTCCGTTTGAAGCGGTCGAACTTGATGGCATGACCGAGGCGGATGTCATAATCTCGATCACCTCGGCTTTTGCACCATCGCTGATGGCAAACCATGTGAGCCCCGGAACGCATATCGCGTGCATGGGAACGGACACCAAGGGCAAGCAGGAAGTCGAGGCGGCGTTGTTGGCCAAAGCATCCGTATTCACAGATGAAATCGCACAGTCAATTTCGATTGGCGAGGCGCAACACGCCGTGGCACAGGGCCTGATCAGAGAAAGTGACCTGATCCAGTTGGGTGCGGTCATCAACGGGACGAATCCGGGCCGAACATCAGACGATCAGATCACCTTGTTCGATGGCACAGGCGTCGGTCTTCAGGATCTGGCGGTTGCTGCATCTGTTGTCGAGCTGGCCGTACAGAAAGGCATCGCGATTGAGGTCGATTTCTGACGACATCCCCTTGTGGTCGCCAAGGCGGGCGTCGAGTAACGCGTTACATATGTGAGCGATGGGCAAGCCTGCCAGACCTGAAATCAAAAAGCGGCGCGCTCAGTGCGCCGCTTATTCATTTACAAGTCCGGGCCGAACCGGTCAGACGTGATCGTCCTGTTCGATAGAGCCCAGCCCGTGGCCTGCCATTCCACCGGACACCTCTTCCGTCGCTTCATCCGAAAGCTCTTCGGGCAGAACCAGATTCAGGACAATGGCAATGATCGCAGCAGGCAAGATCCCGGATGTCGCCAGAACTTTGAGAGTTCCGGGCAGATGCTGTAAAGCGCCGGGCTCTAACTGCAAGCCCAGACCAAGGCTGAGTGAAATCGCAAAGATCACCATGTTGCGGCGATTCCACGTCACGTCCGACAGCATCGAGACACCGGCTGCAACCACCATACCGAACATCACGATCACACCACCGCCCAGAACCTCGATCGGAACGGATGAGATCACCGCGCCGATCTTGGGGATAAGCCCGCATATGATCAGGAACAGGGCACCTATGGTTACGACCGTGCGGCTCATGACACCGGTCATGGCGATCAGGCCAACGTTCTGACTGAACGACGTGTTCGGCAGGGCCCCAAAGACGCCTGATACCGCAGTTCCAAGACCATCGGCAAAAGTCGCGCCCTGAATTTCCTTGTCGGTTGCCTCGCGTCCCGCGCCCCCCTTGGTGATACCGGACACATCCCCGACCGTTTCTACAGCCGATACAAAGGACATCGCACAAAACCCGATGATCGCCGCGAATGAAAACTCGATACCGAAGTGAAATGGGTTCGGCATTGCAAACGGAGCCGCGCGCCCAACATTGCCCAAATTTACCTGACCCAGTGCGAATGCCACAACATATCCGACCAACAGGCCAATCAGAACCGCCGACACCGACAACATACCGCGGGCGAAAAACTTCAGGCCCAGCGTAACAACAATCACAGTTCCGGCCATGAGCCAGTTCAGACCAGAGCCGTATTCTTCGGTACCGATGGCGGGTACACCCCCTGCGGCGTACTGGACGCCGACCTTGACAAGCGCAAGCCCGATCATGGTCACGACAAGACCGGTAACCAAGGGCGGAAGCGCAAAGCGAATTCGGCCAATGAACAACCCAAGGCTGGCATGAAACAGGCCGCCTACGACTATACCACCCATCAATACAGCAATCGCGTCAACGCCCTTTCCAACCACCAACGGGATCATGATCGGAATAAAGGCAAACGACGTTCCCTGCACGATTGGCAGGCGGGCGCCAACAGGCCCCAGCCCAATGGTCTGGAACAGTGTCGCAACGCCCGCAAAGAACATCGACATCTGGATCATGTAAATCATCTGCGGGAAATCGGGGCTGTTTGAACCAAACCCGAAACCCGCCGCACCGCAAACGATGATGGCTGGCGTGACGTTGGAAACGAACATCGCCAGCACGTGTTGAATTCCCAAAGGGACCGCCTTCAGAATTGGCGGGGTGTAGTTCGGGTCGCGGAGCTGCTCCGGCGTCCCTAAAGTTGCATCTGACATCGCGTTTTTCCTCCCAAAAAAACTACGTGGACCGGCCCCTCTTCCGGCAATGTCCCTTATTCAGTGATCGTGTAGGCGTTCTGGAACCAATATTCCTCAAGGTTGGGCCCGTTTCCTATTCGGTCGACCACGGCGAACAACCCGGGGGGATGAAGCGGTGTCAGTACCCCGTGCCAGGTGTTCCGATGATAATTCACGCCCTGTCCGGGCGCGGTCATGAATGCAACCGGCTCACCCGGTACACCCGCGTTGTCGGGCGCTACGACAACGACAAAGGGTTTATCTGAAAGCGGTAGAAAGGCCTGGCTGCCGTCGGGATGACGCTCGACCATTTCAAGTTTGATGGGCAGGTCGAAGGCCTGGGATTGGAAAACGCTGATCCCTGCGCGCCCCTCATGGAAATCCAGTTGGGCGCGATCATGGTATCGCGCGCATTTTCCCTGATTGATGTATTTGTCCACCGCGCCAGACACTTCGATGACATCGCCGAACGGTGCAAAGACCTCGGCGGTCAGTGGCCGGAGTTTCAGCGTGGATGTCATTGCGCGAATTTCTCGATCAGCCGCAACTCGGCAATCCGTTCGACCTGACGGCAGGCCTCGGCGAATTCGGTGTCTCGATCACTGTCTATCCGACGGCGAAAAGCCTCCAGAATGGTTGCTTTGGTGTTGTCCTTGACCGCAATGATAAAAGGAAAGCCGAACTTGGTCGTGTAGGTGTCGTTCAAGGCCGTGAAGGTCGCACGCTCTTCATCCGTCAGCATGTCGAGACCTGCTCCGGCCTGTTCTGCCGTGCTTTCCTTGGTCAGACGACCCGCAGCAGCAAGTTTGCCTGCCAGATCCGGGTGGGCTGTCAGGACGCCAAGCCGCTGCTCGGCTGTGGCAGATCGGAATACGCGCGCCAGAGCATTGTGAACCCCTGCGGCATTGTCATGCGTGGGACCCAGCTCCAGATCAAAGGCCGCTTGGGCAATCCACGGGCTGTGTTCGAACACGCCGCCAAATTCGGCGACAAAGGTTGGCTGGTCCATTTCCGACGGGGTCAGCCGTTGACTTGGCGGATGCATTTGCGCCCAATGATCAGCGATTTGTTCGCGGGTGGCAAACCAGACCCCGTCATGTTTCTTGAAGTGGTCGAGTGCGCGTTTCAGGGCCATGGCGCGACCAGGGCGGCCGATGAGGCGGCAATGCAGTCCGATCGAAAGCATCTTCGGCACGCCCTCTTGGCCTTCGGCATAAAGCATGTCGAAGCTGTCCTTGAGATAGCTTTCAAACTGTTCGCCGTTGGTATAGCCCGCCTGAATTGCAAACCGCATATCGTTGCAATCCATCGTGTAGGGCACGATCAACTGATCCTTGCCACCGGCCTTGACCCAATAGGGCAAGTCGTCGGCATAGCTGTCGGCAATATAGGCCAGCTCGCCTTCGGCGGCGGCCAGATCGACCGTGTTCATCGAACAGCGGCCCGTGTACCAGCCACGCGGGGGCTTGCCGACGACCTCGGTATGAAGCCGGATCGCCTCACGGATCTGGGCGCGTTCTTCTTCCGCGTCCATGTCCTTGTGCTCAACCCATTTCAGGCCATGGCTGGCAATCTCCCAGCCTGCGGCCTTCATCGCCGCAACCTGCTCCGGTGCACGGGCTAATGCTGTGGCAACGCCATAAACCGTGACAGGAAGGTCCTGCAAAAGCCGATGCACCCGCCAGAACCCTGTGCGGCTGCCGTATTCGTAAATGGATTCCATGTTCCAGTGCCTTTGCCCCGGCCAAGGGGCCGCACCGGTGATTTCGGAAAGAAACGCCTCGGATGCGGCATCCCCGTGCAAAACGTTGTTCTCGCCGCCTTCCTCATAGTTCAGGACAATCTGAACTGCGATTTTGGCCCCGTTTGGCCAGTTTGCGTTTGGCACTTGCCGGCCATAGCCGGTCATGTCTCGTGGATACCGCGTCACATCAATTTCCCTCTTGCTGAAAAGACGAATAACCCAAACAATCACCTATGTTTTTCAAAAAATACTGTAAGCAGTCTTTTGACAGACTGCCTTTGCCTGCCGCGAAGGTATTGCAATAGTAACAGCAATGCTTAGCGAGAGGTGCAAATGGCCGGTTACCTTACAACACATGTCCTGGATACGGCGCGGGGCTGCCCGGCCAGTGGGATGAAGATCGAGTTGTTCCGGATCAACGGAACAGACCGCACGTTGCTGAAAACTCTGCTCACCAACGAGGACGGCCGCACCGATGAACAAATCCTTCCCGAGGCCGAGTTTTCGACAGGCGAATACGAGCTGCTGTTTCATGCGGGCAAATACCTCGACGCCACTGGCGTGCCGCCTGAAAGCCCGCGTTTTCTGGATTTGATCCCGATCCGATTCGGGATGTCCGAACACGCCCACTATCATGTTCCGCTGCTACTTTCGCCTTTCAGCTACGCGACTTATCGCGGAAGTTGAGCGTTGCGCTGCGTGTTCCTGTAGACTGACAATTGTATTGCTATTTTTGATACTGCTTGATCTTTCGTAGCAATACCCGATGAAACCTCTGTCGCCTAGAGTGCCGAAGAACTTGGATATGTAGGAGCAACGCCATGTATGACCTGGCTGTTATGTGGGAGTGGATGGCCTTTTCCGTCCGCTGGCTGCATGTGATCACGGCGATGGCGTGGATCGGCGCGTCATTCTATTTTATCGCGCTCGACCTTATGCTTAAGCCGAACCCTGCCTTGCCAGAAGGGGCCTATGGCGAGGAGTGGGAGGTGCACGGGGGCGGGTTCTATCACACCGTCAAATATCTGGTCGCACCCGCGCGTATGCCCGAGCACCTGACCTGGCACAAATGGCAGAGCTATACGACATGGCTTTCGGGTGCGGCCTTGCTCATGATCATATATTGGGTCGGGGGCGAGTTGTTCCTGCTTGATCCGACCAAAGCGGATCTGGCTTTGTGGCAGGGGATATTGATCTCTGGCGGGTCACTGACCATCGGCTGGCTGCTTTACGACCAGATGTGCAAGTCGCGCCTGAGTGAGCAACCCACCGCGCTGATGCTGTTGCTGTTCGTGATTCTGGTGGCTATGTCCTGGGGTTACAATCAGATTTTTACCGGTCGTGCCGCGCTTTTGCACCTGGGTGCGTTCACTGCAACCATCATGACGGCCAATGTGTTCTTCCAGATCATGCCCAACCAGCGGATCGTGGTGGAAGACCTCAAGGCGGGTCGGACGCCGGATGCCAAATATGGAAAGATCGCCAAGGTGCGTTCGACGCACAACAACTACCTGACCTTGCCTGTCGTGTTCCTGATGCTGTCGAACCACTATCCTCTGGCCTTTGGCACCCAGTATTCATGGATCATCGCCAGCCTGATCTTTCTGACCGGCGTGACCATCCGTCACTACTTCAACACGATGCACGCAACCGGGAAAGGGCCGCACTGGACCTGGGGTGTTACTGTCATCCTCATGATCGTGATCGCATGGCTGTCTTCTGTCAGAACCGGCGAGACATGGGAGGACGCCGAAGCAAGGGCATTGACACCTTACGAAGAAAAATTTGCGTCGGCTGCTGGGTTTGAAGAAGCCTATGACACCGTGCTGGGCAATTGTTCGATGTGTCATGCCCGCGAGCCGGTTTATGGCACCATGAAATGGGCCCCGAAGAAAGTTTATTTGGAAACGCCGGGCGATGTAGCCCGGCACGCCGACCAGATTTACCTGCAGGCCGGGATCAGCCATGCCATGCCACCGCCTTCAGCGGTTCAAATGGACGTGGAAGCGCGCCAAACCATCATCGCATGGGTGCGCGAGGTCAGAGGGCAGTAGGATTTTCGCAGGACGTCCTGTCCTTCGCTTCCTACCCCCTGCCGCGGGACAAATACCCAGTTTCTAACGCTCAAACAAAGCAGGTCGCGCAAGACCTGATGCCGCCCCGGGCCTAGCGCGATGGCGGGGTCAGCCATTGGGCCGACATGCCAAAATTCGAGTTCTTCAACTCTTGCTTGGCAATCGCCTGCAAATGCACCTCGTCCGGACCATCCGCATATCGCAGCGCGCGTGCCCAGGTATAGCTGTCGGCCAGCGGTGTATCCGGGGTCATGCCCATCGCCCCAAAGACCTGCATCGCACGATCCGTGACAGCAGCATGCACATTGGGTGCTACCACCTTGATCAATGAAATCTCTCGGAACGCTTCTTTGGCGCCCACCTGATCAATCTTCCAGGCTGCTTTCAGGGTCAGCAACCGCGCCTGTTCGATCTCTAACCGGGATTTGGCGATCCACTCGCGGATCACGCCCTGTTCTGCAAGCTGCTTGCCAAACGCTTTCCGTTCCTGCGCGCGTTCGACCATCAGGTTAAGCGCCATTTCCGCCGCACCGATCGAACGCATGCAATGGTGGATGCGACCGGGACCAAGCCGGGCCTGCGCCAGAGCGAACCCGCTGCCTTCCTCGCCCAAAAGATTGCTGACCGGAACGCGCACATCCTTGAAGACCAGCTCGGCATGGCCTTCGGGGTCGTGCATGTTCAGAATGGTGGGGTTGCGAACAATCTCAAAACCGGGCGTGTCCTTCGGGACAATGACCATGCTTTGTTGTTTGTGCCGATCCGCATTGGGATCCGTTTTACCCATGACGATAAACAATCTGGTGTTCGGGTGACAGGCGTTCGTGATGAACCACTTGCGGCCATTGATGACGTATTCGTCCCCCTCACGCCGTATCGAAGTGGTAATATTGGTCGCGTCCGAACTGGCCACATCCGGTTCAGTCATCGCAAAAGAGGATCGGATTTCACCGTTCAACAGCGGCACCAGCCATGTCTCGCGCTGTTCCGGGGTGGCGAACATGTGCAACAGTTCCATATTGCCGGTATCCGGCGCACTGCAATTGAACACTTCCGAAGACCAGGCCACCTGCCCCATAAGTTCGGCCAGCGGCGCGTATTCCAGATTGCTCAGCCGGGTGCCGGGTTCATCGTCGCGCAGGCTGGGCAGGAACAAGTTCCACAACCCTTCGGCCCGGGCCAACGCCTTGAGATCTTCCATAAACGAAACCGGGAAACCGCCTGCCGCCATTTCTTCTTTGTGATCGCGTATGCGCGGGTAGATATGCGCCTCCATAAACGCTTTCAGGTGGTCATACATTTCCGTGGCGCGCGGCGATGGGGCAAAATCCATGGCGGTTCCTTCCGGTGCGTTGTGGCGGTGATGTCCTCAAACTCTGCTCGCGCCAGAACGGCCGCCAAGGCACTATCTTCTGGTGAGTTTAATCCGGCGCTTGATTACGCTCAGTTTGCGCAATCACTCCGATATGAAAAGAGGAAAAAACCAATACCGCAACCTGCCGGCGTGAAACGTCAGGTCATTGTTCTCAGAACCTGGTGGACCAACAATACCTAAGGGGATGAACGGGCCGCATTCGGAGATTTGCACCGCCGGGCGAGTTTCACATCGCCCACGCCCGGAATTGCCTCTCAACCCGCCTTTGGCGTTCACACTGAACTAGACCGGTGGTTTCAGACCCAGCTGTTTCACGGCGGCACATGCTGTCTGAACCCAACGCTCTTTCAGTGCGTTGTTGCCATTGTGGCGCAAGCCCAGCGATTTCAGAAGCTCAAACCGTTTCAGATCATCGCCACCAAAGGATACAGCGACACGCGGCCACCAATAGTTAACCGCATCCTGCATCTGCTCTGTCTCTCCGCTCTTGGCAAGCTTCACAGCACCTTCCAACGCCAACGCGCCATGATGGGCTTCGACCGGGGCGATGCTGCGGAAAGCTTCAGCCAACGGTTGGTAGGAAACCATTGAAAACTCGGCCAATTGTTCCATGACCGCACGGCTCATCAGCAGGTTCATGATGACCGCGTCGGTCCAGCCCGAGATCGGATAATTGAATACGGCAAGGCGCATGTCATGTGCGCTGCGGGTCGCGCCGATATCTGCGTCACGATTCAAGCGAGCCGTCCACGGATGATGTGTGGCATATCTCTCGGTATCGGCCCCAAACTCACCCATTATCCTGAGAACCTGATCGGCGTGATCCGTTTTCTCAAGAACAATCCTGGCGGCTGCGATCCGTTCCTTGATGCCCGGCCCCTGATTGATGATGTCGGCGAATCCGGCAGCACCGGCAAGTTCGCTGTCCACGAACGTGGCCATCAGCTTCATGAGTTCGGCGCGGTAGCGTGGCGGAACATTGGTTGGGTTGGTCAGCACACCGCCTGCGGCCAGATAGCTGTCGAGTGTCATGGTGTCAGTCATCGGTCTTCTCCCTTTACTGGTCGTAGTCCACGACCACGCGGTCGGTAACCGGATAAGCCTGACAGCTCAGCACATAGCCTTTTTCAACCTCGTAATCCTCTAGCGCGTGATTGGCGAGCATCTCGACCTCGCCTTCCAGAACGCGGCAGCGGCAGGTTGAACAGACACCGGCCTTACAGGCGTATGGGGCGTCCATGGCATTTTCCAAGGCTGCGTCCAGAATGGATTGGTCCTTGGGCAGAGTTATCGTCTGAGTGGACCCATCAAGAGTAATTGATGCACTGGTTTGGTTCGCCTGCGTGCCCGAATCTGCCGCACCTTCCTTGCGTTTGGCCCGGCCCGGCTGAGCGCTGGCAAAGAGTTCAAACTTGATCTGCCTGTCGTCAAGACCATGCGCGCGCAGCGCGGCAGCGATCCCCAGCATCATCGGCTCGGGACCGCAGATAAAAGCTGTGTCCACGTTCTGAATATCGACCCAATGTTCGAACAAGTCAGCGCATTTTTCCTGCGTCACCAGACCGGTGAACAGGTCGATCTCCTGTGCATCCGCCTCAAGAATATGGATAACGTTCAGGCGGCCCATATAGAGGTTTTTCAGGTCTTCCAGCTCCTCGCGGAACATGATCGTGTTGATGCCCTTGTTGGCGTAGATCAGCGTAAAGCGGGATTTGGGTTCGCGGGTCAGTGTTGTCTTCAGGATCGACAGAACCGGCGTGATGCCAGAGCCGCCAGCGAAGCCAAGGTATTGTTTATCTGCATTCGCATCGATCGGAGTGTGAAAGCTGCCCATCGGTGGCATCGCCTGCACTACGTCCCCGACGTTAAGCTCGGAATTGGCCCAACTGGAGAATGCACCGCCCTCGACACGTTTGATCCCGACTTGCAGTACCCCGTCATCCTTGCCCGCACAAATGGAGTAGGACCGGCGCAGCTCTTCTCCGTCAAAGTCGCGGCGAAACGTCAGGTATTGGCCTGCGGTGAAATCGAACTGATCCGCCGCGCCGTTGACAGGCTCAAGCGTCACGACAACCGCATCGCGGATGGTTTTGTGGATGTCGGTGACTTTCAGGTCATGAAAACGTGCCATCCGGTGCTCCTCCTCAGATGCACTTGAAATAGTCAAAGGGTTCCAGACAGTCGGTGCAGCGCCAATGGGCCTTGCACGGGGTCGAACCGAACTGGCTGACCTTTTCAACTGCTTTACTGCCGCAATGCGGGCAGCGCTCTGGCCCGCCCGCCGGTTGTGGCGGGGCGATGCCAAACTCTTCCAGCTTGGCACGGCCTTTTTCGCTCAGCCAATCGGTTGTCCAGGCTGGTGAGATGCAGGTTTCGATCCGCACATCTTCGATACCGTGATCGTGCAAAGCGGTTTCGATATCCATGCTGATGACGGATGTTGCCGGACAGCCCGAATAGGTTGGTGTGACCGTCACGAGCAGCGTTTCGGCATCCCAACGCACATCGCGCACGATCCCGAGATCGACAACCGAGATTACCGGAATCTCGGGATCCGGTACGGCATCCAGCCAATCCCAGATCTGGTCGGTCGAGTGGCGTTGCATCACATGTTACCAGCTTGCACCGGGGTATGCGCGCTGCAACCACTGCATCTGGGTCAAAAGGTGCCCCAGGTGTTCTGTATGCATGCGCCCGTCCCGCCCGCCTTTGTGGGCAAATCGGCTTTCCGGAAGGGTCAATGTCGCCTTGGCCAGAACCCGTTTGACCAGCGCATCATATTCTTCGCGCAGATCGGCCGGGTTCGGCGCAATCCCGGCCGCAGCCATCTGAGCGTCGATGTCATCGCTGACAAACATCTCGCCCACATAGGGCCAGAGGTAATCCAGTGCTGCCTGCATCCGGGTGTGGCTTTCTTCGGTTCCATCACCCAGACCTACGACCGTTTCTGCCGAACGCTCCAGATGATAGGCGACTTCCTTGCTGGCTTTGGCAGCAATCGCGGCGACACGATCGTCAGAGGATGTCAGAAGACGGCCGAGCATGATCGAATGCCAGGCATCGAACAGGAACTGGCGCATCAGGGTGCGGCCGAAATCACCATTCGGAACCTCGACCAGCAACACATTGCGGAAATCCCACGCGTCGCGCAGAAATGCCAGATCATCGGCGGTTTTGCCGCCACCTATCTCGCCGGCAAGGCCAAGCCACATCTGGGTCTGCCCAATCAGGTCCAGCGCTATGTTGGCCAGTGCAATATCCTCCTCCAACACTGGCGCGTGGCCGCACCATTCACTGACGCGATGGCCCAGGATCAGGGTATTGTCCCCCATCCGCAGCAGGAACTGCTGAAACGCTTCGTCGCGGGTCATCACATCGCCCCCACTTCTTCGGGGATGTCGAAAAAGGTCGGGTGGCGGTACACTTTGCTTTCGCTGGGTTCATACAACGGGCCTTTGTCGCTGGGCGACGACGCCGAGATGTTGTTGGCTTCTACCACCCAAATCGACACGCCTTCGTTGCGGCGGGTGTAAACATCGCGTGCATTCTTGATCGCCATTTCCGCGTCCGGGGCATGCAGCGAGCCGACATGTCGGTGGCTCATCCCATGTTGACCGCGGATGAAGATTTCCCACAGGGGCCATTCGGTATTCATCGGGTTTCCTCCTCAGGGTAAGCTTATTCGGCGGCCAGATTGCCGGCCTGTTTCTTGCGGGCGTGGGCCAACAGCCCGTCACGCACCCATTTGCCGTCATCCCAAGCCTTGTTGCGCGCCGCCAGTCGGTCGACGTTGCAGGGGCCGTTGCCCTTGATCACATCGAAGAATTCCGACCAATCCGGCTCTGAGAAATCGTAATGCCCGCGCTCTTCGTTCCACTTCAGGTTCGGGTCGGGGATTGTCAGTCCCAGATATTCGGCCTGTGGGACGGTCTGGTCGACGAATTTCTGGCGCAGCTCATCATTGGTGTTGATCTTGATCTTCCAAGCCATCGACTGCGCGGAGTGGACAGAATCCTTGTCGGACGGTCCAAACATCATCAACGACGGGTACCAGAAGCGATTCATCGCGTCCTGCGCCATCTTGCGCTGCTCGGGCGTGCCTTCGGCCATTTTGCGGATCGCGTCATAGCCTTGGCGCTGATGGAAGCTTTCTTCCTTGCAGATGCGGATCATGGCGCGTGAGTACGGCCCGTAAGACGTTCTTTGCAGCGGCACTTGATTCATGATTGCAGCGCCATCGACCAGCCATCCGACCGCGCCAATATCCGCCCAGTTCAGCGTCGGGTAATTGAAGATCGACGAGTATTTCATGCGACCGTCCAGCAGCATCTCGGTGATCTCATCGCGGCTGACACCCAGTGTTTCGGCCGCACAATAAAGGTAGAGCCCATGGCCGGCTTCATCCTGCACCTTGGCCAGAAGGATCGCCTTGCGTTGCAGCGTCGGCGCACGCGTGATCCAGTTCCCTTCGGGCAATTGCCCGACGATCTCGGAATGCGCGTGCTGTCCGATCTGGCGGATCAGCGTCTTGCGATACCCCTGAGGCATCCAGTCCTTGGGTTCAATCTTGATA
This sequence comes from Ruegeria sp. O5, assembly GCF_056535105.1. NCBI lineage: Bacteria > Pseudomonadati > Pseudomonadota > Alphaproteobacteria > Rhodobacterales > Roseobacteraceae > Ruegeria > Ruegeria sp. O5. Next base: position 17,047 of record NZ_JBQERN010000023.1, read on the forward strand.
TCCGCGTCGATCCGCGCCTGAAATTCAGCAAGCTTTTCAGGATCATCGTTTGACGCCTCGGATTCTACCATCTGAGCATACATGTCCCGCCTCCTCCGTTACACGCGTTCAAGAATAAGTGCAGCGCCTTGCCCGACGCCGACGCACATTGTGCAAAGCGCATAGCGCCCTTTGGTGCGTTTCAGTTGGTACGCTGCGGTCAACACAAGTCGGGCGCCGCTCATTCCCAATGGATGACCAAGGGCGATTGCACCGCCATTCGGGTTCACATGGGCGGCGTCATCGGGCAGGCCAAGCTCTCGCAGTGTAGCCAGACCTTGCGACGCAAACGCCTCGTTCAATTCGATCACATCCATCTGGTCGATGCTCAGCCCCGCGCGCGCCAAAACCTTTCGGCTGGCAGGAACCGGACCAATACCCATGACCCGAGGCTCGACGCCCGCGACAGACATACCGACCACACGGGCAATCGGGGTCAAACCATTCTTTGCCACTGCCACTTCATTCGCCATCAGGATCGCGGCGGCACCGTCATTCACGCCCGAGGCATTCCCAGCGGTCACTGTTTTCTCCGGCCCGTTCACACCCTTGAGGCCCGAGAGTTTTTCCGCTGTGGTTCCCGGGCGAGGATGTTCATCCGTATCGACAACAATCGGATCGCCCTTGCGCTGTGGAATCGTAACCGGTGTGATTTCCTCGTGGAACACGCCTGCCGCGTGGGCCGCAGCCCATCTCGCCTGGCTGCGCGCGGCAAAGGCGTCCTGGTCTTCACGGCTGATCCCAAAATCTTCGGCGACATTGTCAGCAGTTTGCGGCATGGAGTCGACGCCATACTGCTGCTTTAGCTTTGGGTTCACAAAGCGCCAGCCAATCGTGGTGTCGTAAACCGCATTGCTGCGCGTAAACGCCGCCGTCGCTTTGGGCATCACAAACGGTGCGCGCGACATGCTTTCCACGCCACCTGCGACAGCAAGATCATAATCGCCTGCCTTGATGCCCCGCGCCGCCATTCCGACAGCATCCATGCCACTGGCACACAATCGGTTTATCGTTGTTCCCGGCACGTCCGTCGGCAATCCGGCCAGCAGGGCTGCCATCCGGGCAACGTTGCGATTGCTCTCTCCTGCCTGGTTGGCATCGCCAAAAATGACGTCATCCACACTGGTCCAGTCGACTTGCGGGTTGCGCGCCATCAGGGCCGCTAGCGGGATAGCCGCCAGATCATCCGTGCGAACCGATGAAAGCGCACCACCATACCGCCCAATCGGGGTGCGGGTTGCGTCGCAGATGAAGGCATCCATCAATTGGGTCTCCTGTTGGAACACAAGTCATTAACCGTCTGGTCGGTTAATAAATGTTCAATCGATTCGGCGCAAGCATTATGTTACCATGTAATCGCTCAAATAAGTTTTCTGTAACATAAAATGGCACTTCTTTCACATCCGTCTTCCAATCCCCAACAGCGCCATCCCGGACACGGCAAGAAAAGAGCTAACCACCCACCGCAGATTCCAGCGTCGCAAGATCTGGTTTGGGCAATTGCCCCAGCAGTCGGGACACCGCCGCGCGACACTCCGCGCCCTTCCAATCGGCGGGCAAAAAGGCCGGAGGCAGGGACGGATGGCGCAGGACCAAACGACGCCACCCATGCACAATCAATACGCGCAGCACCGCTATTTTAAGCGGATCGCCGACGCCATCGACAGGCAGCATTTGCTCGGTGATTTGAATGGAATGCAAAAACTGATCATAGGCAGACTTCAGCACTTCAGGGCCACAAAGGTCGCGCAGCCAGCCGGGGATCGAAGTAGCGCTGCTTTCAACACCCAGCAGTTCTTCAAGGTTCTCCGGGACGGGTCCTGCCGACATGGCTGTTGTGAGGTTAACTGAAATATAATCTCCGGTCAGCATCAGATCTGCCAGCTCTTTTCGCGAACATTCCGAGTTGCTGGCGATAAGCATATGCCAGATTTCTGGCGTATTCGTCTCGCGGGAATAGATGCGCGGGGCGGCGGCTGCGCTTTGACGGCGGCCATATTCGGTCAGTCTGTGAACGCTGTTTCGCCCGACCCGCGTACTTTCGATCCAGCCTTCCTTGCGCAGCCTGTGCAGCGCAACACGCGTGGCTTCGGCCTTGATCCCAGCAAGGTTGGTCAGCGCTGTGATCAGCGCGCCACTAACCTGGTCAGACCCGCTCTGGGCCAGATCACCGAAAATCGTGACCAGCACTGACCACACACGTTGCGTGCCAGTTGTGGTCAACTGGCTGACGCAGGTTTCGAACCATTCTGGGGCCGTATCTTTCATAAGCACAGTATAATCGGGCCGGAGGGAATTGCCATCCAGCCCCTGCGCACCTGCACCTTCGCCTAGTAGGCAACCATGGTCAGCAACTCATATTCTGCGACCAGGTCATCATCCTGCTGTGTCAGGGTAACGTGCCAGCGAACCTCGCCGTAGTCATCATTGCGCTTGGTCTTGTGCTTGACCGTCAAACGCACCTTGATGGTGTCACCTGCCTCGACCGGTTTCATGAAACGCAGCCCGTCAAGACCGGTATTTGCCAAAACCGGCCCCTCGTTCGGTTCGACGAACAATCCGGCTGCGAAAGACAACAGCAAGTACCCATGTGCTACCCGGCCCGGGAAGAACGGGTTACGTTCCGCCGCTGCCTGATCCATATGCGCATAGAAGGTATCACCGGTGAAATTGGCGAAGTGTTCAATGTCCTCCATGGTGATGGTTCTCGGCGCCGTGTGAAGGGTCTCGCCAATCGACAGATCGTGAAACCGACGGGTAAAGGGATGAGCAGCACCTTCGACTTCGGTCGCGCCAGGCACCCATTTCCGGCCAATCGCTGTCAGCAGATCGGGCGAACCCTGAATGGCGGTGCGCTGCATATAGTGTTTCACACCCCGCACCCCACCCATTTCTTCGCCGCCACCGGCGCGTCCTGGACCGCCATGAACCATGTGCGGCAGAGGTGAGCCATGACCAGTGGATTCCTTCATCGAGTCACGGTTGTTGAAATACAGACGCCCGTGATACGCCCCTGATCCCATGGCAACCTGTCGCGCAACCTCGGGATCATGGGTGATCACCGACGCCACCAAAGAGCCCTGCCCACGGTTCGCCAGCTCGATGGCATGGTCAAGATCGCGATACCCCATCACTGTGCTGACCGGACCAAAGGCTTCGGTGTCGTGCACGCGCTGCGCCGCGTCAGGATTGGCGCAGTGGAAGAGCATGGGCGGCAGGAACGCCCCCTTTTCGGCATCAGCGCCCTCAACCGCGAAATCATCGGGGTTGCCGAAGACACACTCGGCCTCTTGCCCGAGGATAGCAGCCTTTTCCAGAACATCACGCTTCTGACCGTTCGAAACCAACGCACCCATACGGGTGGCTTCCAGCTTTGGGTCGCCAATGGTCGTTTTCGCCAGTCGCGCCGACAACGCGTCAATTACCGCCTGTACCTGCGGTTCGGGCGCGATGATCCGACGGATTGCGGTGCATTTCTGCCCTGCCTTCGTGGTCATCTCGCGCTGGACTTCCTTCACGAAGAGGTCAAATTCCGGCGTGCCCGGCGCGGCATCGGGGCCAAGGATCGAACAGTTTAGGCTGTCCTGTTCCGCGACAAACCGTACCGAGTTCTCAAGGATCACCGGGTTGGAGCGCAGTTTCAGGGCTGTATCGGCGGATCCGGTAAAGCTGACCACGTCCTGCATAGTCAGACGGTCCAGCATGTCACCCAAACCACCCGAAACCAACTGCAATGCACCCGCTGGTAAGATGCCGGACTCAAGCATCAACCGAACACATAGCTCGGTCACATAACACGAGCTTGTGGCGGGTTTTACAATCGCCGGAACGCCCGCCAGAAGGGTTGGGGCAAGCTTTTCCAGCATCCCCCAAACCGGAAAATTGAACGCGTTGATGTGAATTGCCACGCCTTGCAGCGGGGTGCAGATGTGCTGCCCCAGGAAAGTGCCGTTGCGCGAAAGCTGCTCGACATCGCCATCCAGATAGACATGTCCGTCCGGCATTTCACGACGGCCTTTTGCGGCAAAGACAAACATCGTTCCGATGCCGCCGTCGATATCAATCATATGATCCGATTGCGTGGCACCGGTGTTGAAAGACAAGTCATACATCGCCTGCTTGTGCTGACCCAAATGGACGGACAGCGCCTTGAGCATTTTGGCCCGTTCATGGAACGTCATTTTGCGCAGTGCCGCCCCCCCGACATTGCGCGCATAGTCCAACATCCCCTGGACATCCAAAGCATTGTTACCCGCTGTGGCGATAACCTCGCCGGTCACAGCGCTAGCTATCGCGCGGGCACCCTCGCCGGGCGAAACCCACTCACCGGCTGCAAAGCTGGAAATCTGTTGGATAGTCATGAGCGTCTCCTCATCTTTGTCGCGATCCCCGCGCTGCCACAAGCCGGTCTCGTGAAATCATATTTTAAACCGTACGGTCGGTCAATAAATTACCAAGCATATTTCCTAAGCCGGGTTATTCAGACCCGCGCGGGTAAACGTGCAAACCCCCGAAACCGGATACGCCCGCCCCGTTCGGCGCCGTCGGTGATGCGATAGTCTGGAAAACGGGCCAGAAACCGGCCCACGGCCACCCGGCCCTCCAGACGCGCGAGGGTCAGACCAACGCAGGTATGAGGCCCTCCGGCAAAGGCGTGATGCTTGTTCGGGCGTCTGTCCAAGATCATCTCGTCGGGCCAGTCAAACTGTCGTGGATCACGGTTGGCCGCACCGATACACAGATGAACATCAGTACCAGCCGGAATGGACTGACCGTGGAACGTTACATCAACGGTGGTCAGGCGATTGCCGAACTGGTTCGGGCTTTCCAGCCGCAGAAACTCGTCCACGGCCGAACCGATCAGATCCGGGTCGGCCAGCAACTCCGCCCGCTTGTCGCGGTGCCGGTCCAACAGCTCCAATGCGTTGCCGATCAGGTTCGTTGTGGTCTCGTGCCCAGCATTCAGGATGAATATGCAGTTCTGATACAGCTCGACCTCGGTCAGGCCACCATCCGTTTCGTCCTGGATCAGCCGGGTCAGGACATCCGTAGCCGGATCTCCGGGGTTGGCGCGACGATCCTCGATGATATGCCGCAGGAAGTCTTTGAAGTCCGAGACCGAGCGGTTACCCCACTCTTCCTGCTCCGGTGTCAATTGCGGCTCCAAAGCACCAAGAATGGCCAGAGACCAATCGCGCAATGGCCCGCGTTTGGATCGTGGTATACCCAGCAGATTGCCGATGATCTCGATCGGGATTGCCCCGGCAAAATCCTCGATCAGTTCGACGTTGCCCTTGACCTGCATCTCGTCCAGCAGCCCATCGACAAGCTGGATCAGACCCGGTTCCATTTGCGCCAACGCGCGCGGATTCATCGCGCCGACCATTACCTTGCGAACACGGGTATGCAGCGGCGGGTCATTAAACACCAAACTGGTGGTGTGGTGTTCATACAAGGGGCTGTCGACCCCGTATTTGGGACCAAATACCGCTTTCTTGTCCGATATGAATCGCGAGGTGTCCCGGTAAATAAGGTCCAGATCCTCGTATCGGGACAGGATAACCGATCCGTCACGTTGCCAGCAGACGGGCGTATCTTCGCGCATAACGGCGTAGGCAGGATAGGGGTCTGTGTGAAACCCGTCCGGAAGCGCGGTCAGAGAGAACATCAGTGCCCCATCGCCCCCATTTGTTCAGGCAGAACCAACACCAACCATGGCACCAGAACGATCAGGGCCAGCCGGAAGATATCCGCTACCCAGAACGGAGTAACACCCTTGAAGATTGTTCCTGTTGACACATCTCCGACCACGCCTTTCAGAATGAAAACGTTCAAACCGACGGGTGGAGTGATCAGGCTGATTTCGGTCACGACAACCACAACAATGCCGAACCAGATCGGGTCATACCCCAACGACGTGACCAGCGGGAAAAAGATCGGCACTGTCAGCAGCAGCATCGAAAGGGATTCAAAGACGCAACCCAAAATGATGTAGATCCCAAGGATCATCAGGATCACCACAAAGGGTTCAACGTCGTACGCCGTAACCAATGCGATGAGCGCTTCAGGCAGACCGGCAAGGTTGATGAAATTCGAAAAGATCTGTGCGCCGATCAGAACCGAAAACAATGCTGCGGCGGTATAGGCGGTTTCCTTCAGCACCTCAAAAGTCGACCCCAAAGTAAGCCCACCTCGTGACAGAGCGATCAGGAAAGCGCCCATTGCACCCATGCCTGCCGCCTCGGTCGGGCTGAAGGTCAGGTTCAACGGATGAAAATCAAAAGCACCGTACAATCCACCAATCACCAGAAAGAACAGCAGCAAGACGGCCCAGACCGAGCGAACTGCGGACAGACGCTCGGCCCAGCCGTGGCGTTCGCCCGCCGGTCCTGACTCGGGCTTGCGCGCGACGGTCCAGCGCACGGCGAGCAGGTAGAACAGAATGCCAAGCAGGCCGGGAATGATACCCGCAACGAAAAGTTTCCCAATCGAGGTTTCGGTCAGCAGCCCGTAGATGACCAGGATCACCGACGGCGGAATAAGGATACCAAGTGTGCCGCCCGCTGCAATCGATGCCGTCGACAGCTCGTCGGAATAGCCATAGCGGCGCATTTCCGGCATTGCGACCTTGGACATGGTGGCCGCCGTTGCCAGAGACGAGCCGCAAATGGCTGAAAAGCCTCCGCATGCCGCAACCGTCGCCATGGCGATACCACCCCGAAAATGGCCCAGAAAAGCGTTTGAAACTGCGTAAAGCTCACGCGCAAGCCCACCCTTGTTCACGAATAGGCCCATAAGGATGAACAGCGGGACCACCGACAGGCCGTAATCCTGCGCGGTGTCGGTGATCTGACGACCCACCATCGACATCGCGGCCTTTAACCCGCGCTCGGACAGAATGCTGCCGCCGCGTTCATAGGCAAAGCCAAGCGTTCCGACCAATCCCATTGCAAACACGATAGGCAAGCGCACCAGCACAAGAACAAGAACAAGAACAAAACCGATCAGCGCAGCGGTCATTGGGGGTGCTCCGACAAGGTATGGGGGGCAAAGAAGTGCAAGAAGCCGGTGATGATCATTGCAACAGCGGTGATCGCTATGAACCCCGAGATGAACCAGCCTACATAGAAGACTGGGATCGAAAGATATTCCGTGACGTCCCCGTAATCCCGCGCACGTTCAGCCAATACCCAGACACGCTGAATTGGCCAAAAAAGCATTATGCCAGAGAACAGATACACAATTGCATCACGTACCCGACTTAACCGCAGGCGTGAAAACAGCCCATCCGTCAAATCCACAGCGATTTGACCCTTCCCTGCCGAGATCATCGGCAAGACCGAGAACACGAGGACGGCCATCAGGATCCGGGTCAGTTCCGTGGCCGCCTCGATCGGGGCATTGAAAACAGAACGTAGGATGACATCAAAGAAGGTCATCACCATCAGGATGAACAGCGCGGCACAGGCCAGCAGCGTAGGCACGATACTGACGCGACGTGCAAAGGTCACGAGAGATTGCATAACGGGTCCCCAGCGGGTGAAATCGGCTGGCGGATCGCATCCGCCAGCTCGACTGCGTTATTGCGCAGCCATTTCATTTACGATCATGTCATAGGCTGCCTGGGCGTCGATGCCTGTGACATTGACTTCGTCGATTACCTTGGCGCGTACATCCGCAGCAATCGCATTGAACTTTTCCAGATCTTCAGCGGATGCGGCATGGATCGCGTTGCCTTCGGTGCCTTCGGTTTCTTCCCGGCCGATCGCATCGATCTCATCCCAGATTTTGCCAATTTCACGGCTCAGTGGTTCACCGAAAACGTTTTCTTCCAGCGCTGCCTGCAGATCGGCGGGCAGGTCAGCAAAAGTGTCCTCGTTCATGATAAAGGCAAACGAACCGCGATACAGGCCGCCAGGGACCTCATAAACGTTCTGGGCCACTTCCGTCAGCTTGAAACCTTGGCGGGATTCAAAGGGCATGACGACGCCATCTGCGGCTTTTGAGGCCAGGGTTTCATACACTTTCGGTGCAGGAACCTGGATACCGGTTGCACCCAACGCCGTGCCCACGTCACCGCCAACACCGCCGGGGATGCGAACCTTGAGGCCCGAGACTTCGTCCAGCGACGTCACCGGACTGCTGGAATGCAGCTGAGCCGGACCATGTGTGTGCAAAGCGATCACTTTTACACCACGGTGTTCATCTGCCGCCTTCAAATGTGTGTCATATGCGCGCCAATATGCGACCGACGCAGCCTCGGCCGAGCCTTCATATCCGGGCAGTTCGATCATCTTGGTGGTGACAAACCGGCCCGGCTGATAGCCGTGGAAAATGATCGAGGCATCAGCGGCGCCATCCATGATCAGGTCCATCTGCGCAGGGGGCGGGGCAAGGCCCAGCTTCAGTTCGGCGGTGACCTGACCATCGGTGGCCTCTTCGATCATCTCGACGAATTTCGGCCACATCTTGGCATTGATGCCATGGGTCGGCGGGGCCCAGCTGGAAATGGTCAGCGTATAGTCTGCCGCAAGCGCCACTGTACCTGAAACGGCCAGTGCAGCTGAGGCAAGAAGTGTGCTCAACCTTGTGAATTTCATAGTTCTGTCTCCTCCCTGTGAAACATGAGTCAAGAATGCGTTAATGGTCACTTTTGTAACCATCAACTTGTTAATTGTCCCCAAGACAACCCGCGACGCGCCATGAACCGGGGCTTTCCTTGGCTACGGTTTCCATCATTGCGTGCGACGTGTTGGCTCCGATTTCCTTGCAATAGTTCATCGGCCCGCCGTGCCAGCGCGGAAAGCCGTAGCCGTGAATTTGAACCATATCGACGGCTTCCGCGGACTCGGCGATCCCCTGCTGAATGATCAACGCGCCCTCGTTGGCCAGCACCGCCAAGATGCGCGACACGATTTCGTCCTGCGCGTATGCCCGCCGCGTTATGCCCTGTTCAGCCGAGTAGGACTCGATCAACGCCTCCACTTCGGGATCGCGGATCGGTTCGCGATGATCCACTTCATAGCGATACCATCCTTTGCCTGTGCGTTGGCCAAGACGACCCATCTCGCAAAGTTGGTCAGCGATCGTCACATAGCGTTCGTTCGGGTCGCGGGTTGCGGCATTGCGTTTTCGGTTGGCCCAGGCGATTTGGAGGCCTGTCAGATCTTGCAGCTCGTAAGGCCCCATGGGCATCCCGAAAGCTCGCATTGCCTGGTCCACCTGATAAGGCAACGCCCCATCCGCCAGCAAATAATCAGCCTCGCGCCGATACGCAGCCAACATCCGGTTGCCAATAAAACCATCGCAGATGCCCGACAGGACAGAAACCTTGCGAAGCCTTTTTCCAAGCGCAAACCCTGTGGCGACAACTTCGGGCGAAGTTTGCGGCGTGTGCACGACTTCCAACAGCTTCATGACATGGGCAGGGCTGAAGAAGTGCAGGCCAATGCACCGGGATTGATTTTCGATACCCGCGAAAATCTCGACCGGGCTCAGGTAAGACGTGTTCGTGGCCAGAATCGCGTCACGCTGCATATGGCGCGCCAATTCTGCAAAAACCTGTTGCTTGACTGACAAGTCTTCAAACACAGCCTCGATAGCCAACTGAATGTCGGCAGCTTCGGAGTAGCTGTCAACGGCGCGAAATGCAGAAAGGCGTTCCTGTAGCTGCGCTTCGGACATCTTGCCCCGCTTGACTGCCCCCTTTAACAGCCCCTCAACCCGATCATGGGCTGCGGCCGCTGCTTCCATATCCCTCTCGATCAGAGTGACCGAAAGACCGCCATTCAGGGCAGCGGTTGCGATCCCTGCCCCCATCAACCCGCCACCGACAACTGCGATCCGGCTGATATCGCGCGGGGCAACACCTGCGATCATCGAAGGTCTGGCCACCTTGCGCTCGGCAAAAAAGGCGTATCGCAGGGCGCGGCTTTCAGGGCTTTGACGCAGCGCCAGATGGCGCGCACGCTCTTTCGGCTGTGCGAAAGCAAAGGGTTCTGACGACCAGCTGAGCGCGGTCAGGTTTTCCAGCGGTGATTGCTGACCCCTGGCGGTTCTTTTCAAAGCCTGACGGCTCGTCTCCAGAAGGTCAGACGCGAATTCACCGACGGGCCGTTGACTGACAGGTGCCGGGCGCTTTGGCAGGTTGGCGACAAAGTCCAGAGCAGCCGCCGTTGGGTTATCGGCAATCAGGTCAATTCCCCCGAGATTGGCCATTTCCTCGGCTTTCAGGATTTTTCCCGAACAGGCGATGTCGATCGCCGCTTCCATTCCAACTAGGCGCGGCAATCGTTGCGTGCCCCCCGCCCCCGGGATCAGGCCCACATTGACTTCCGGCAGCCCAAAGCTGGTGCCCGGCGCTGCGATCCGCCACGCGCAGGCCATGGCAATTTCAAACCCGCCACCCAACACATTGCCGTGCATACAGGCGATAAACGGCACATTGCTGTCTTCGATCTTCTGAACAACATCAGGCAAATGCGGCTCAGCCGGAGCCGCGTCAAACTCGGACATATCACCGCCTGCGATGAATGTCCGACCGGCGCAGCACAGGACGGCAACCCGAGCTTTCTGAACTGCATCGACCGCGTCGGCCAGACCCTGCCGAACCCCCGTCGAGGTTGCGTTCACCGGCGGGTTGTCGACCGTGACCCAGGCCACGTCGCCCTTAAAGTCAACACTCACCAGCGACGGTTGCGGCATTTGCAATCCCTTTGATCAGTCCAGATTCGGTTCGGGTTTATATATTGACCAACCGTTCGGTTAATGCAATGATTAAGTTGTCACGGGAACAGATGAGACTGCCATGAGCGATACGATCCTTGTACATGATCACGGAAACTGGGTTGAAATAACCCTGAACCGCCCCGACAAGCTGAACTCGTTCAATGAGGAGATGCATCTTGCCCTTCACGACGCGCTGAAGAGCGCGCGCGAAAATGGTGCCCGCGCGATTTTGCTGACCGGCGCAGGGCGCGGTTTTTGTGCGGGTCAGGACCTTGGAGACCGCGATCCCTCGAAAATGGATGGCCCGCCCGACCTGGGCAAAACTGTACGCACTTTCTATGCCCCTTTGGTTCGACTGATCCGGTCTTTGAATTTCCCGGTCGTTTGTGCCGTCAACGGCGTGGCCGCGGGCGCGGGTGCGAACCTTGCACTGGCCTGCGACATGGTTCTGGCCAGGGAAAGCGCGAAGTTCATCCAAAGTTTTTCCAAGGTCGGGTTGATTCCGGACACAGGCGGCAGCTGGCACTTGCCCCGATTGTTGGGCGAGGCGCGCGCAAAGGGGCTGGCCCTGACAGCAATGCCCCTAACCGCCAAACAGGCGGAAGACTGGGGGTTGATCTGGAAGGCGCTTCCCGATGATCAGTTGATGACCGAAGCACGCGCTCTTGCCACGCAACTCGCAAACGGCCCCACCCTTGGCTTGGGTCTGACCAAGCAGTGCATTCAAACAGCAGCCACTACATCCTTGTCCGATCAGCTTGAAATTGAAGCGGACGCGATGAAAACCTGCGGGGAAAGTGCTGATTATGCCGAAGGCGTGTCCAGTTTCCTCGAAAAACGCGCACCGCATTTTCAGGGAAGATGATGATGACACCAAAAGAACGCGCCCAAAAATCCGCGGCGGCGATGTGGGCCAATGACGAAGCCAGTAAATGGTTCGGGATGGAGCTTGTCCAGGTCGATGAAGGGCGCGCTGTCCTGTCGCTGACTGTTGCGCCGCATCACTGTAACGGACACGGTATTTGCCATGGCGGCGTCACGCACGCTCTTGCTGACAGTGCTTTTGCCTTTGCCTGCAACAGCCGGAATGTTGCAACTGTAGCGCAGCATACGATGGTCAGCTATCTCGCACCGGGACGGAAGGGTGACCGCCTGACTGCCACCGCGACAGAAGTGAACCTGTCCGGTCGCAGCGGCATCTACGACGTCCGCGTCATCAATCAAGACAATACTCTGATCGCTGAATTTCGCGGCATGTCCCGCACCATTGGCGGCCAGAATTTTCAAGAATAGTTTCGTGACTGGAGGAGTTACGCGATGAAAGACCTTTCCCCCAACAAAGCGGACCTGGACCCGATCGAAATCGCCTCGATCGACGAAATTCGCGCCACACAGCTTGAGCGGCTGAAGTGGTCCGTGCGCCACGCCTATGAAAACGTTCCGATGTACAAACAGCGCTTTGACGAGGCTGGCGTGCATCCTGACGATCTTCAGCAGCTTTCGGATCTGTCAAAGTTTCCGTTCACGTATAAAAACGACCTGCGCGACAACTATCCGTTTGGTCTTTTTGCGGTTCCGCGCAGCGAGATAATTCGCCTGCACGCGTCCTCCGGCACGACAGGCAAACCGACAGTGGTCGGCTACACAAAGAATGACATAGACAACTGGGCTGACCTTGGCGCGCGGTCTCTTCGCGCGTCTGGGCTGCGCAAGGGCGACATGGTGCACAACGCCTACGGCTATGGGCTGTTCACCGGTGGGCTAGGTGCCCATTACGGGATCGAACGCCTTGGCGCGACTGTCGTCCCGATGTCGGGCGGGCAGACCGAAAAACAGGTCAACCTGATCAACGATTTCCGTCCTGACGGGATCATGGTTACACCCTCCTACATGCTCAATATCCTTGAACAGTTCCACAAGGCGGGTCTCGACCCACGTGAGAGCTCGCTGAAGGTTGGCGTTTTTGGTGCCGAACCCTGGACTGACGCGATGCGGGCCGAGGTCGAGGCGGCCTTCGACATGCACGCCGTCGATATCTATGGCCTGTCCGAGATCATGGGCCCCGGTGTCGCCAATGAATGCGTTGAAACCAAAGACGGGCCTGTAATCTGGGAGGATCACTTCCTGCCGGAAATCATCGACCCGGCAACCGGAGAAGTCCTGCCCGATGGCGAAACCGGAGAATTGGTGTTCACGACACTAACCAAAGAAGGGTTGCCGATGATCCGCTATCGCACACGCGATCTGACATGCCTGCTGCCGGGGACGGCGCGGTCCATGCGCCGGATGGCAAAAATTACAGGTCGCAGTGACGACATGATGATCCTGCGCGGCGTCAACGTCTTCCCCAGCCAGATCGAGGAACAGGTCATGGCAACGGGCGGTCTTGCCCCCTATTACCAGATCGAGCTCTACAAATCCGGTCGCATGGATGCCATGCGGGTCTTTGTTGAATCCTCCCCCGATTCCACCGACGAGCTGTCAAAAACGGCCGCTGCACGGATGCTGACCAAACGCATCAAGGACGTCGTTGGCGTTTCAACCGAAATTGTAGTAGGTGACCCCGGCGACGTCGAACGCTCTCAGGGCAAGGCGAAGCGCGTTGTAGACAATCGCGATAAGGACTGAGCCGTGGCCCGGACAATTGCCAAAGACCACGACCAAAAGCGGGAACAGATCCTGAAGATGGCGGCAAAAGTGTTTGCCGACCAGGGGTTTGACCGTGCTTCGATGACCCTTTTGGCCAAAGAATGCGGCATCTCGAAAGCAAACATATACCACTACTATGACAGCAAGGATGCCATCCTGTATGACATCCTTGAAACGTACCTGCGTGAGTTGCGGGACCGGATTTGCAATGTTGATCTGGACGGCCTTAACCCCGAACAGAAACTGCGCAAAGCAGTGCGCGAGATCCTTTTTGCCTATCAGGGTGCAGATGACGAGCACCGGGTTCAGATCAGTGGCATGAGCGCATTGACCGAAGAACAGCAAAAAAGGCTGCGGGGCTATCAGCTTGATCTGGTGAACTTTGTCCGCGACATACTTCTGGAAATGTCCCCCGGTTCTTTTGACGGCGCCAAGGACAAGCTTCGCGGCGCGACGATGTCAGTCTTTGGAATGTTGAACTGGTATTACATGTGGAACACCGGCGCAGGCCCCAAAGCCCGCGAAGATTATGCCGATCTGGTGAGCACCCTGACCATGCATGGTGTGCAAAAGCTTTAGGCATGCCCGCTTGGAGAAATCACGCACGGGTGTGGTCTCGTGTGTTGTTCTGAAATCGCAGATCAGATTGGTCGGCTATCCTGAGGCGCGCCAATAAGGACCGTGGCTGCAGCGAGCGCGTGGCCTTCTTTCTTACTTTTTGCGCATCTTCAAATCGTCTAAGAAATTGCGTTTCGCTGCCATGACCTCTTCGTCCGTCATGTTTGATCTGTTCAATTCCAGAAAATACTCTGCGGCTCCAACCGGTTGGACATTCAAGTTACTGACAGGCGTAAGATCATCGGACCTTACGTTCAGCATCGATAGCACCTTTGTGGCGGGAAATAGACGGTCACTCATGTTTGAGGTGTCTAGGGAAACGACGTCGGCTCGGGAGGATACGGCATCCTTAACTCGGGCAACCACACCAGCAAGATCTGCGCCTTGCTGAAGTAGGTCCGCGTATTCCGAAAGGCCTTCCTGAATTCGGTTCGAACGTATGTTTTGCCAATAAACACTCTTAATCCAATCAGAGGCGTTCCTGGTGGTAAAAAAGAAGGTTGCACGCGCGTTACCATCAGCGAACTTCTCGATCTCATCCAATAGCACTTCAGACAAAACCGTTACCATGGAATAAGAATACACATTTTTACGCCCTGGAATCAGGCCCGCAAACTCCTCGTTACTAATCAAAAGCGGTTTGTCTGTTTCGTTTTCAAAGCGCGCCAGAGCTTGTCTTAATTGTTTACGAAACTTATTTAGCACTCGTTCTTCTTGCACTACAGAAAAGCGCCGTGCTGAGAAGCCCGCCTCTTGCAGATCACTCGGAACCAGAATATTCACTCTGCCCTTTAATCGGGAACGATTTCTGAGCAACATTGTTTGCAGTGTTCGAGTGCCTGTTTTATGAAACCCCTGATGTATAACGACTTTCAACATTTTCTTATCTCTCGCTAAACTCTCGTCGAAGTTGCCGGAAAAGCGCTTTCCTCAATACCCTTTCATCCTTCAAAGACCCACAATTGACCTTTGACCTACCCACCGATGGTCCCTCACTCATAACGAGAGTGAGCGTGTTAGATATTCATAGTCTTCGGTTTCGGCTTGGGCAAACTCACCAGCAGCGATGACCTCATACAGGCTGGAAAACTCGGGGAAATCACCATTCAGAGCGATCGCGCCATCATCGGTGATCGCGCCAAAGAAGGTATCCCCTGCAGCACTGAACGTCGCGAACTTCATAGCAGGCTCTCCCAGACATCGCGGATGACATCCGCCGCCATCAGCACGTCATCGCGCGTTGTATCGAATTGCCCGACCTGAAAGCGGATGATCTTGCGGCCATCGAACATGCCTTGCGTCAGGTAAATTCGGCCATCGTCATTCAACGCATCCACCAGCCGCTGCTGCGCGGCGTCATCCCCCGGACAGCGAAAGGAAAACAGGCTCAGGATCGGGCCGGTGGTGATCTCAAACCCCTCTATCGCGCCGATCTTTTCTGCAAGTTCATTGGCCCAGAGCACATGGTTGCGAATTCGGCTCCGCAACCCGTCGAGACCGTATGACCGCATCAAGAACCAGATCTTCAATGCCCGGAACCGTCGACCCAGAGGGATTGTCCATTCCGAATAATTCGTTACCTCTGCCCCTGTGGTCTTGAGGTATTCCGGTTCGATCTTAAGCGTGTTGAGCTGTGGCGTGGCGTCCCGCAGAAACTGGATCGCGCAATCGAACTGCGCCCCCATCCATTTATGTGGGTTGAAGACAATGCTGTCGTAACGATCCGCCCCGGGCCAAAGGGCCTCACGAAGCTCGGGGCAGATCATCGCCGACCCCGCCCAGGCCGCGTCGAGATGCGTATAGAGGTCGTATTTTTGCGCGATGTCAACCACCGCCACCAGATCATCGCAGGCCCCGACACCAGTACCGCCCGTGATTGCAATGATACCGGCGGGAATATGTCCGGCGGCGATGTCACCCTGAATTGCGGTATCAAGAGCCCCAGTATCAATCGCAAAGGTCGGACCACCTGTAGGAAGTTTCACCAGATTGTCCTGACCGATCCCCGCAACCCAGCAAGCCCGATCAATCGATGAATGCACCTGATCCGAGCAGTAGATGCGCAGTGCGCCCTTGGCGTTCAGGCCTTCGCGGTTGCCGGTAAACCCTGTGGCCCGTTCCCGCATGGTCAGAACGGCCGACAACGTGGCGGATGATGCACTGTCCTGAATAACTCCGGTCATACCTTCGGGCAACCCAAGCGCCTGCCGCAGCCAATCGACCATGACACCTTCGACCTCGGTCGCAGCTGGTGAGGTCTGCCACAACATGCATTGCGCCGCGATTGTGGTCACCAGCATTTCAGCCAGCATCGACGGGGGCGCTGCGTTGGCCGGGAAATAGGCAAAGAACCGGGGATGTTGCCAATGTGTAATACCCGGCATCACAATCCGTTCAAAATCGGCCATGACGGCTTCCATGGGCTCGCCACTATCAGGGGGCGATGCCTTTAGCTGGGCCGCGATTTCTCCTGGTGTGGTCTGGGCCCGAACAGGACGTTCAGCAAGTGTCTTGTGGTAATCGGCCGCCCATTTCGAAATGTGCTGACCCCAATGCGAAAACGTGTCCCAATCCATGCGCAAGCCTTCTTTTGTAACTGAGCACCAATTCGTCCAGTCCCCGAACTTACCTGTTCGGCTCGTGGACTAAAGCCGAACAGGAGTGCGTTTTTCAATTGAAAAGGTCCCAGGTTATGCCTTCAGACCGAAAAACTGACATTCGCCTGACCTGTGCCAGAGCTGCCGAAGTAGGGGGTGTAGATGTCGATCTCACCCTTGTAGCTGCCCCAGCCCAGAGCTCCGAACAGCAAAGCAGTGTCATTCATGGCACATTCGCCTGCGCATTTCTTCGCATAGTCCGGCAGCATTTCAAGGAACTCTTCGAACCGTCCCTGTTCCCACATCTCCAGCACGTGCATATCCATCTGGCGGTTGAACTCGCCGTTTACCGCATTCAATCCGTCGACCGAACGCTCATTCGGCGTGAAATCATGGCTGAGTGAGCCAGAGGCCAGTATGGAAACGTTCCGGTCGGAACGCCGGATACCTTCGGCAATGGCCTCACCCCAGACGCGGTTTTCCTGAATCGACGAGAACTGGTTGACTGCAACGGGCAAAACGCGCGCATTCACCCCTTCGTTGATGAAATGCATAGGCAGAAGGGTGCCATATTCCATTCCCATATCGGGGTGCGAATGGCCAAGTGCCCGCTCGCCGCGCTCGCGCAAAACATCAAGAATGGTTTCGCCCAAAGCATGATCGCCGCGATAATCAAACTCCATATCCGCCAGCATGTGCGGCAGTTCATGACTGATGAAGCGACCTTTGTGGTGATCTTTGGTATTCAGGTGAAATCCCTGATTAGTGATCCAATGGGTGTCGAACACAAGAAAGGTCTCGACCTCGCGATCTATCGCGTCCTGGCGCAGGCGCGCATACCCATCAATGGCAGACTGCCGGATGCCCTTATATTTCGGCATCGTGTGGGACATCCAGATACTTGGCACATGCGTGATCTTTGCGGCTTGTACGATCTTTCCCATGACAGTTCCTCCTCGTGTGTACCGACTTCAGCGTACCGCGGCCTCCTTCCGGTTTCACTTGCCCAATTGCATGATTTTGTGTTGGCCAGTTGCGAAGCCGACGTGTTTTTGTTCCATGTAGAACTCGAAACTCCAATCGCCGCCGTCGCGGCCGATACCGGATGCCTTGACGCCACCGAACGGCGTGGGCAGGTGGCGGACGTTTTCCGAGTTCACCCAGATCATCCCGGCTTCAAGCTTGTCGGTGAACCGCAAGGCGCGGGTCAGGTCATTGG
>NZ_JBQERN010000024.1:0-33095 GCF_056535105.1 Ruegeria sp. O5
CGGCAAAACGCTCCGGCCACCCGTCCCATAATCGCCCTCAGCGAAGGCAACGACCCCCGCATCACAAAAGGGGCCATCAACGCGCAGAGGGGGGTCGTGCTGTTTTGAAACACACGCTCAGCAGGAGGGTATGATGTCATGACATCTCAGGTTCTCAATCTCTTCGGTGCGCCCGCAACAAGCAGCGAACGGCGCCTGGCCGATCTTCCGGACCGCGTTGTCGAAGGCGATCCGCATCACCAGATCGGGGTGCATTTTACCAGTCCGGACGGCAAGTTGTCTGCGGGCACATGGACCTCGACGCCCGGAAAATGGCATGCGTTCACGGACAAGGACGAATATTGCTATATTGTCAAAGGCCATTGCGCTTTGATCCACGAAGACGGCAACCGTCAGGATTTTCGCGACGGGGCGAGTTTTCTGATCCCGAATGGGTTTCGCGGCTATTGGGAAGTCATCGAGGAAACGACGAAGCACTTTGTGATCCGGGATTGCACCTAAGACCCACTAGGTGATCTGAAGCGCAGAAGCCGTTACGCGGGAAGGTGGTTCTTGCCATAAAGGCGTCGCATGATCATGGGCGTAAGGTACATTGGGATCTGATACGCGCCGATGAAGGCCATGATCGGGGCGGTGACATCGGGTGGCAGGGCGACAAAGAATATGGCGATGTTCCGGTTTCCCGCGATGATCGATATCGCGGTTGATTTGTCTGCGGGCAGCCGGTTTCGGCTCAGGTGAAATGCAACGGCTTGTGCCCCGAAATTGGCCAGACAGGCGAGCGCGATCCAGAAGGTTGCAATGGCTGGGTTGTTCAGGGCCGTGGCGCTGACCGAAGGCATCAGCCCGATGACAAAGACGGCCAAGGTAAGTGTCGCCAATCCCTCCAAATTCAGCAGCGTCGCGGGTGAGGGTGCGCGCAGAACTGTGCGCCGGGTGACGATGGCAGCCCCGGTTGCAAGTACGATGGTCAGCAACAATTGCAACCCGGCCTGCAAGACAGATTGAATATCCCCCAGTTCGGGCATGAGCAGAAATACGGGCAATGCGGTCAGCGGCAACAGGGCTGTACCCACTACCATCAGCCGCATCGCGTGTTCAGGCGGATGGCCCATCATCAGGCACATATTGGGACTGCCTGAAATGGACGGGGCCGCCGCCATGATCAGCAGGGACAAAAGGACAGGCGTTCCAGTCCATCCGCCCGCGAACCCGATGGCCAGCACGATCAGCGGCATCACGAATTGAAACCCGATGACTGTGAATGCAACTTTCTGCAGATCACTCAGCGACCCGAGAATGGTTTCCGGGTTCATCCTGAGGACCGTGACGAACAGCAATAACACGACCAGAGGTGGCAGCAGGTTTCGCATCGGCTCGGCCAGAGACGGGAGCAGAAGGCCAGCTGCCAGCCCGGCGATCAGAACATGAGGGCCATGGCGCGCCGCCAGATGAAGCGGGTTCAAGGCCGTTCTACCCGCCCGGGCTTTGGCGCAGATTTTCCGGCAGCCAGGTCGCCAGATCCGGGAACCAGATGAGGATGAAAACCATCAATACCATGATCAGGAACATCGGGATCGCGGCGCGTGCGATATAGCTCATTTCGTGGTTTGTCATGCCCTGCATCACGAACAGATTGAACCCGATTGGCGGTGTGATTTGCGCCATCTCGACAACAACCACGATGAAGATGCCGAACCAGATCAGGTCGATCCCGGCGTCACGGATCATCGGTTCAACCACGGCCATGGTCAGCACGACCGAAGAAATCCCGTCCAGAAAGCATCCCAGAATGATGTAGAACACCAGCAAGACCATCAGCAGTTCGAACCGTGTCAGGTCCCATCCGGCGATCAGGTCGGCCAGTCCGCGTGGGAGGCCGGTAAACCCCATCGACAGCGACAAAAAGGCCGCCCCCGCAAGGATCAGGGCGATCATCGCACTGGTGCGCGTGGCCCCCATCAGACTTTCGGTAAAGGTCTTCCAGGTCAGCGACCCCTGACCGGCGGCCAGCAAAAGCCCCCCGATCACGCCGAAAGCGGCGGCTTCGGTCGCGGTGGCATAGCCTAGATACATCGACCCGATGACAACGGTGATCAGCAGGATCACAGGCAGCAGAAAGCGTGAGTTTTTGACTTTCTCGGAAAAGCTCAGCTTGCTTTCGTCATTCGGGTTCCAGTCCTTTCCCAGCTTGGAATACAGCGCGACATAGCCCATGAACATCGCCGCAAGAACAAGGCCGGGGAGGATGCCGGCAAAGAACAGCTTGGTGATCGATTCATTGATCGTCACCCCGTACACGATCAGGGTCAGCGAGGGCGGGATCATCAGCCCCAATGTCGCAGCCCCGGTCAATGTACCGATGATCATCCGCTCGGGGTAATTGCGTTTGCGCAACTCGGGGATCGACATCTTTCCGACGGTCGTCAGGGTTGCCGCAGACGACCCCGAGACAGCTGCAAAGACAGTGCATCCAACGATATTCGTATGCACCAGACCACCCGGCAGGGGGGCCATCCAGGGCGACAGCCCCTTGAACATGTCCTCGGACAATCGCGTTCGGTACAGGATCTCGCCCATCCAGATGAACATCGGCAGGGCGGTCAGGGTCCACGAGGACGATGCCGACCAGATGGTCGTGATCATGACGTCGCCCACGGGGCGTGTCGTGAACAGCTCCATCCCGACCCACGCAACACCCATCAGGGCCAGTCCGACCCACACACCGGTGCCCAACAGGGTAAAAAGCACAAAGAGGAAGAGGATGATAACGGCCAGATTTTCCATGCGCTTACTCTCCGTGGCTCTGATCGGCCAGATCGCGGACGATCCGATGTTCACCGCGGAAAAGGACATGGATCAGGTGATCCGTCAGGGCGATGGCAAGGATCACGGCACCGATCAGCATCGCGGATTGAGGGATCCAAAGGGCGGTTCTATCCTGCCCCTGGCTGACATCGTTGAATTTCCAGCTCCAGTAGACAAAGCGATAGGCATACCAACAGAAATACCACATAACAGCCGTGCCAATGGCAAAACACCAAACCTCAAGAACGCGCCGCACCCCGTCCGGCACTGCGTTCAGCAGGATCGATACACGGATGTGACTGCCCCGGTTCAGCGCGTTGGCAAAAGCCAGAAAAGAGGCGGCAGCCATCGCATAACCGGCATAGTCCGGTGCGCCGGGAAACACTTCGCCGGTCCAGCGGGCCAGCATCTGCACCACGATCAGCAGCAATATGGCAATCAGGCTGAGCGCCGCCAGAACCCCTGCCGCCAGATAAATGAAATCCAATACGGACCGAAGCCCTCGCAAAACCGCCATGCCGTCCCCGCTGTGTTCTGATTGGATATGAAACGGGCGCCAGGATATGCTGCCGCCCGCTCCGAAAGGATTACTGCGACGAATTGAAGGCGTCGACGATGGCCTTGCCTTCGTCCCCAGCGGCCTCCAGCCACTCATTGGTCATGGTCACGCCAATCTCTTTCAATTCCTGCACCATCTGATCCGATGCCGGGCCGACGGTCATGCCGCCATCCCGCAGGCCTTGCAACGTAAAGCCGGTGTATTCCTTGGCGCGCCAGTTCCCGGCATATTCCGCCAGTTCCGCACAGCCTTTGATGACGTTCTTGTTGGCATCGGACACACCAGACCAGACGTCGGAATTGACCATCACGTAGTTGCGCGGCAGCCAGGCGTCGACCTCGTAGAAATAGTTCAGGCTTTCCCAAACCTTGCGGTCATATCCGGTCGAACCCGACGATATCATTGAATCCGCGACCCCGGTTGCAAAAGCCTGGCTGATTTCAGCCGCTTCGATGGTGACCGGCAGCATCCCGGTCAACTCGGCCAGCCGCGAAGTGGCGTTGTTGTACGAGCGGAACTTGATACCCTTCATCTCGGCGACCGAGTTCACCTCGTTTTTGAAATAAAGACCCTGCGGCGGCCACGGCACTGCATAAAGCAGTGTCAGGTTTTGTTCGGCCAGCAGGCTTTCGATCGAAGGTTTGGCTGCTTCCCAAAGCTTGGCGCTGTCGTCGAATGAAGTTGCAAGAAACGGGATGGAATCAAACCCGAACAATGCGTTTTCGTTCTGATGACCTGACAGCAGCCGCTCACCGATCGGGGCTTGTCCGGTCTGGATCGCGCGTTTGATGTCGGCGCCCTTGAACAGCGATCCGGACGGGTGCGTGACGATTTCAATCTCACCACCGGTGCCGGTGGTGACGCATTTGGCAAATTCCGCGCCCGTGGCCGAGTGGAAGTTTGACGCCGAATAGGCCATCGGCATGTCCCATTTTTCGGCCATGGCGGGTGCAGCAGCGGTGGCAGTCAGCGCAGTTGCCGCCAGAAGGTTCGTCAGTTTCTTCATCATTCTTCTCCCTGTTGAATTTGGAAACACCGGCGTTTTTCACCGGTTTGTTTGTTATTTTGCGTATCGTGACGGCGCGTAGACGCTCATGTCGACATTTGGCGTTCTGCCCGCAATCATCTGCGCCAGAAGGCGCCCGGTTTTTGGCCCGCCTGTCAGGCCGATATGGTGATGCCCAAAGCCCATGTAGGCCCCTTTGATACCGGGCACATCGCCAATGACCGGGATCGAGTCAGCCGGGGCGGGCCTGTGCCCCATCCATTCCACTTCCTCCTTCCATGTCACGCCCGGGAACGCCGCCCGGGCATTTTTGCGCATCAACTCGAACGGTGCGTGGGAGGGCGGCGCATCCAGCCCTCCGAACTCGACAATGCCCGCCAGGCGTATGCGCCCATCCATCGGTGTCGCAACGAACTTGCCCGAGACAACCATAACCGGGCTGCGCGGCATCGCGGAAGGCTCTACCAATTCAATATGATAACCACGTTCGCTTTCAAGAGGAACAGAAACTCCCAAGCGCTTTGCCAATGGGCCCGACCAGATCCCGGCCGTCACGACGGCTGCGTCACAAGCAATGGTCTCTCCACCGGCCCGAACACCTGTGACATGCCCGTTTTCCCGAACCACGTCTTCGACGTTTGCACGTATGAAGCGACCGCCGTTCGCCTCAACATGCGCGGCAAGGTCTTTCACGTACCGGCCGGGGTCGGTGATGTGGCCATGATCCGAAAGCCGGGCGGCAAATCCGATGCCCTGACTGTAAACCGGGTCATATTCATGGAAGGCGTGACCTTCCAATTCGTCCCACTGAAACCCGTTCCTGCGCCGGATATCCCAACCAAAGGCATCTTCCTCAAAATGTGCGCGATCCCTGTAAAGAAACAGGTAATCTGAAGGAACCAGCCACTTTTCCGCCCCCGTTCCGGCCGCCAGCGCCTTGTGATCATTCAGACTGTCGCCAACGATGGATGTCAGTGCTGCGGCGATCCTCTCGACGTCGGCGGCGTTTGCATGTCTGAGGTATTTCCAAAGCCACGGAAGAAGCTTTGGTAAATACCCCCATTTCAGAAACAACGGTTGCGAGGGGCTCAGCAGCATCTTCGGTGCTTTTCCCAATAATCCGGGGACTGTTACCGGTACGATAGAACACGAGGCCAATACCCCGCCATTCCCGTGCGAGGTACCTTCGGCAGGGCCTGCCTTGTCGATCAGGATCACATTGTGACCATCCCGCTGCAACCAGACCGCAGTCGACACGCCGACAATTCCGGCCCCTATGATGGCTATGGTTTTCTTGTCCGTCATTCTGTCACCACCCTGGCAACCGCATAATGATCCAGTTTGGTCAGGTCGGGTCTGCCGCCAAGTCCGGGGCCCTGAGGCACACAAACCTGACCGTCCCTGACCTGGAAAGTTTCCTCCAGAATATCCTCTTTCAGGAAATAGGACGCCTGATAGAATTCGCAGCCCAGAGAGATTTCCGGTGTCGCGGCAATCATGTGCGTGCCTGCCAAATGGGCCAGTCCAGCCTCGAACATATCGCCACCATAGGCCGACAGGCCATGGGCCGCAGCGATGCGCGCAACCGTCTGCCCGCGGGTCAGGCCGCCTGACTTCATGATCTTCACCGAAACCCCGTCGCAGATCCCTTCGCTGGCCGCGCGCTCCATGTCTTCGGGGCCAAAGACGCTTTCGTCGGCCAGTAGCGGAACATCCGTCATCTGCCGCAGCTTTGCCATCATGCCAAACTGATGGGCGCGGACAGGTTGTTCAATGAAATCCGGTTTGAACTGAGCGACGTCCCGCACCTGCGATGGCGCATCATCAATGCTGAGCCCTTGATTATAGTCCACGCGGACCGAGAGCTCCGGGTAGTTCTGGGCAAGGTACTCCAGCCGCATGATGTCGAAGGCGTGATCCTTGAACCCGGTCTTGAGTTTGACAATCCGAACACCATCCTCACGCAGGCGTGCCAATAGTTCGATGTCCTGGGCAAAGTCGGGGTTTGCGATGGAACAACTCAGCGGAATGCTGTCGCGGAAGCGACCACCCAACAAGGACCAGACCGGAACACCGCTGATCCGGCCTGCCAAATCCAACAGCGCGGTTTCCAGCGCCGCCTTGGCTTCGGTGCAATGTGCCACGGCGTAAGCCGCACGTGCCATGATTGCGGCCCGATCCCCAACGCATGCCCCAAGAACGTGAGGGCGCAGATAACGGTCCAGCGCGGCAAAACTCGCTTCGGGTGTTCCGGTGAATACCGACCAGGGCGATGCCTCGCCATACCCTTGGGTGCCATCCTCGGATGTCAGGCGCAGGATGACGACTTCGCAAACGCCTTCAACCGACCCGATGCCGTGATCCCGGCGGGATGTGACCGGCAGTTCAAGATGCCACAGGTCATAACCGATGATTTTCTGTGCCAGATTGCTCATTTCGCCCCCTGTCGATGGGGAAAGCCTGCCTTGACCGGGCTATCATTTCAAATATTATATTCTCGTAAGTTCATCAGAAAAAGTGATGTGATTATCGTTGTCCCTGCGCTTTCGTCAGCTTCAGGCATTTCATGCCATAATGGAAACCGGAACCGTGACCGGCGCGGCCTCGGTTCTTGGGATATCGCAACCCGGCATCAGCAACCTTCTGGCACAACTTGAACGCGAGGCGCGTCTGCCTCTGTTTGAACGGACAAAAGGCCGATTGCTGCCAACACCTGAGGCCGAGATGCTATTTCGCGAGGTTGACACGGTCGTGCGCGGGCTGGACCACGTGGCGCAGGCCGTGACCGATTTGCAAAACAAACATCCCGGACAGTTGCAGGTTGCCGCGCCGCACCTGTTGTCCTTTGGTTTCATGCCCCGCGAGATCGCGCGGTTTGCCAAAACGCGCCCCAACCTGTCTGTCAGCTTTCAGTCGCAATATTCATCCAAGATTCAGGAATGGGTCATCTCGGGCCTGTTTGAAATCGGTATTGTCGAGATGCCCATTCTGCATGACACACTGAACTATCAGGAGTTTCAGTTTGAAACGCTCGCGACTTTTCCTGAGGGCAGTCCCTTGGCCGAGCACGACGTTCTGACGCCAGAGATATTGGAAAACGAACCCTTCATCGTAATGGGGCCGGAACATCAGACCCATCGCCGGACCCGCGACATCTTTCAGACATCCGGTCACACATGGCGCACCCAGATACACACCCATCTTTCCGAAAACCTGCTGAGCTTTGTAAAACAGGGTATGGGGGTCGCGATGATCGACCCCTTTACCGTGACCTTTGACGACGAGAGCGGGTATCTGACCCGCCCATTTGCGCCGCCAGTCATGCTGGATCTTGCGATCATCACGGCAAAGGGACGCCCTCTGTCCACGATTGCGCAGGAATTTCTGGCCCAGTTGACCCCGTCAATTGCCGCTTACGCGACCCATTCCGAGACCGGTGCGGCCGCTTCGTGAAGCGGCTGTGAGTGAATGTCGACAAGTGTTGGGCCGTCATGCTCAATCGCCTGTTTCAGCACGCGCGTCAGATCCTCGGGGTCTTTGACGGTCCAGGATTTGACGCCAAAGGCCGCCGCAACAGCGGCGTGGTCCGTCCGGTTGAAATCAACATTGTAATAGCGCTGACCAAATCCCGCTTTCTGGCCAGCCTTGATCCATCCGAAGACTGAGTTCGAGAAGACGATCGAAGTGATTGGCATATTGTGCCGGACCATCGTTTCAAATTCGCCGCAGGTGAACCCGAACGAGCCATCGCCCATGACCGACAGGGTTTTGACCGATGGCCGCCCGACATGTGCCCCCATGGCCGCGCCCAGCGAATACCCTAGCGCCCCATGTGCCCGGTTTGTGATAAATTGGCGCCCCGGTTTCCGCCAGCGGTAATATGCGCTGAAATAGGGGCAGGGGGTGCCGGGGTCAGCGACCACAATCGCGTCGTCATCCAGAATGTCCATCAAGGACGCCATGACAGCCTCGGGCCGGATCGGCGTCTCGCGACTTGCGGCCAGCGGGGCGAACGCGGTCCTCTTGGCCTCCCAAGCGGCGCGGGCTTTGGCTGCTCCGCCTTGGCTGGTCAGGTCCTGCCGGTTTTCCAGTGCCAGCGCCAAAGCCTCCAGCGCCAGACGGGCATCGGCGCAGATAGCCACTTCGGTCTGGTAATTGGCGCCGATCACCATCGGATCGCTGTCGATATGGATGATCGTGGTGTTGCGTCCGGGGCTTCTCCACCGTTCCGTTGTGACCGAACCGGCGCGGCAGCCAATGAACAAAACGACATCGGCCTGATCCACGACGGCGCGGGTTGCCGGGATGCCCCCGTTCGACCCGACAACGCCCAGGGCAAGCGGGTCGGTCTCGGCAATGGACCCCTGACCCGATACGGTTGTGGCCACGGGCATGTCCAGCAGGCCTGCAACCCGGCGCAGCGCATCGGTCGCCCGGGACAAAACCGGCCCGCCACCACAGACCGCAACCGCGGATTTGGCCCCTGCAAGAATGGCAGCCGCTGCTTCAATGGCGTCCGGGTCAGGTGCGGCCCGTTCAGCGGGATAGCTGCGGTGCCTGTCATCCGCCCAGATTTCAGCCTCGTCTACCTGCCCCTTCTGCGTGTCAAACGGCAGCGCCAGATGCGTCGCACCGGGCGTGCCGGTCGTCATCGCCCTGAAGGCGGCCCGAACCATGGCCGGAAGCCGCGCTGCGTCGTCGAGGGATGTGTTCCATTTGGCCAGAGGCCGGAACAGCGCAGGCTGATCCAGTTCGGTCAACGGGTATTTACCGCGGCTGGTCGTCGCCACATCCGACGTGATTGCCAATATCGGAACCGAGCTTTCGTTGGCCTCGACCACTCCGGGCAAGATATAGGTCGCACCACCACCGGACGGGCCCTCGCACACGCCGGGCTTGCCGGTGACGCGGGCATAGCCATCCGCCATATAGGCCGCGTGCCGTTCATCCCGTGTCAGAATGTGCTGAATGCTGTGATCCATCCGGGCAAGGGCATCATAAAAGGGCAAAGTGGTATCGCCGCACAGGCCAAACATATGCGTCACACCATGCGCTTCGAGCATGCGCACCATGGCTTCGGCTCCGGTCAGAAAATTTGTCCCTGTCATGGTTGCGAGTCCCTTGTGTCAAATCTGTACGCAGACCTGTATACAGTTTTGTATATTGATTTCAAGCTCAGCGTGTGGCACCTGTGATTCAAACGAAGAAGGGCTGGGGTAATGGCGGGTCCGCGCGTCGATGATATCTATGATCAGGTCAAGGCGATGGCGGTTTCGTTTCGCCTGCGCCCCGGCGACCGCCTGAACGAAGTGGCGTTGTCCAGGGATCTGGGCGTCAGCCGCACCCCGCTGCGCGAGGCGTTGAACCGTCTGGTTGCCGAACGGCTTTTCGACTTCCGCCCCGGACAAGGCTTTTTCTGCCGCCCGCTGGACGCGCAAAGCGTGTTCGACCTGTTCGAACTGCGCCAGATCATCGAAACAGCGGCGGCGCGTGCGGCCTGTGCCAAGGCATCGGACGAAGACCTGCAGCTGTTGCGGGACGAGCTTTACGCAACGGGCATCGACATCACCGGTCTGACTGTCGAAGAAGCCGTCAACCGGGATGAGGCGTTTCATTTGGGTATCGCGAAGCTGTCGGGGAATATGGAACTGTTGCAAACCCTGACGCGGATCAACGACCGTATCCGCTATATCCGTTGGATTTCCATGAGCCTCGACCGCGTGCAACGCTCAAAGGACGAACACAAACGCGTCATGCAGGCTTTGATGGACCGGAACGCGGATGAGGCGGCACGGGTTCTGGCTGCACATATCTCCAAGCGTATGGATCAGGTGCAGGATGCCGTGCGTCACGGGATTTCGAACATCTACATGGAAGGGTCGGACGATATTTCGACCCGTATCATCGAGGAGGTTGAGGGATGATCGCGCAGGGCGGAAAATCCATCTACGGTGCGTCTGTCGGCATTCTGATGCTGGATGCCCGCTTTCCCCGCATTCCCGGCGATATGGGCAACGCGCAGACCTGGCCCTTTCCGGTTCACTACCGCATTGTGCGTGATGCCTCGCCGGATCGGGTGGTACGGCACAAAGCCGAAGGCATGCTCGACGTGTTCATCGACGCGGCGCAGGAGCTTGTCAAAGATGGTGTGGACGGGATTACCACCAATTGCGGGTTTCTGTCGCTGTTCCAAAAAGAGCTGGCCCAGGCGGTCCCGGTTCCGGTGGCCACATCGTCCCTGATGCAGGTTGAAATGGTCAACCGCATCCTGCCGGCGGGAAAACGCGCCGGGGTTCTGACCATATCAGCCTCCACTCTGACCCAAGATCACTTGCTGGCCGCCAATGTTCCATTGGACACGCCTATCGGCACAACCGAAGGCGGGGCGGAGTTCACCCGCGCAATCCTTGGAAATGAGCTTGGTCTTGATGTGGAAAAGGCCCGCAAAGACAATGTCGAAGCCGCAATGGCCCTGACATCGGAACACACCGATCTTGGCGCGATCGTGCTGGAATGCACGAATATGTGCCCCTACGCGCCCGATATTCAGCGCGCCACAGGGCTGCCCGTGTTTTCTATCGTGTCTTTCGTGAAGTGGTTTCAGGCCGGTCTTGTTCCGCCCACCTACTAGACAGGTGACACGGGCGCTCTGACTGACCTGCCCTAAGATGTCACAGGTTCAGGTCGCCTTGTACCGAGTTCCGGATCACCCGCTCGGCATTCGGAATGTCGTTTGAAAGCGCCCGCTCTCTTGCGGCCTGTTTGTCCAGCCCAAACCCAACCCAACGGTCGGTGAGCCGGGTTTCCAGTGTAGCAAGATCGACGCCCAGAAACACCTTGAGCGCCCATAAGGGATGAAGGCCCACCCAGCCCGGTTCATCCAGCAAAAGGTAATTGCCTTCAACCAGAACGACCCGCTGATCAGGCGAGATCATTGATCGGGCAGCGATCGCCAGATCAAGCTTTCGGTCGAAGCCCGGAATTGCAACTTCATCTTCGGTGCGCAAACGCACAAGCAAGGCATGAAGCCCGGCAAGATCGAAGGTTTCCGGCGCGCCCTTGCGGGCGAAAAGCCCGCGTTCCTTCAGGATCGCGTTGTCAAAGTGAAAACCGTCCATTGGCACAAGCCCTGCTGACACGCCGCGCCGGTTCAGCTTGGCCGTGGCAAGGCTGGCAACGGTGCTTTTCCCGGATCCGGGCGGGCCCGCAATCGCGACAAGTTGCCGGTGTCGGGCCGGCGGCAGCGCCTCAACGGCGTCGACGATGCTGTCGGCCAGAACGTCAGGGGCGGTGCCGCCACCGGTCATGCAGCCTGATCCTCGGGCGGTGCGTCCTTGGCCCCGGTCATGAATGCTACGGCGTCGGACATCGAATAGTCCTTGGGGTCAATCACACACAGGCGTTTTCCCAGCCTGTGCACGTGAATCCGGTCTGCGACTTCGAATACATGAGGCATGTTGTGGCTGATCAGGATGATCGGAATGCCGCGTGATTTCACATCCTGGATCAGTTCAAGGACCCTGCGGCTTTCCTTGACACCCAGTGCTGCTGTCGGTTCGTCCAGAATGATGACCTTGGACCCGAACGCCGCTGCACGTGCCACGGCAACGCCCTGACGTTGTCCACCCGACAGGGTTTCGACGGCCTGATTGATATTCTGGATGGTCATCAGACCCAGTTCGCTCAGCTTTTCGCGGGCGAACTTTTCCATCGCCGGACGGTCTAGCATTCGAAGCCACGACCCGAGCGGCCCCTTTCGCCGAATTTCCCGCCCCATAAACATATTGTCCGCAATCGACAGGGCAGGGGACATGGCAAGCGTCTGGTAGACGGTTTCAATACCGGCTTCACGCGCGTCGATTGGTGAATGGAAATTCACCTTTTGACCTTCAAGCCAGACATCGCCTTCGTCTGGCGTCACTGCGCCCGACACTGCCTTGATCAGCGTCGACTTACCCGCGCCATTGTCGCCGATCACCGCCAGAATCTCACCCGGCATCAGGTCAAAATCGCAGTGATCCAGCGCAGTCACCTTGCCGTAGCGTTTCACAAGGTTCCGTCCTTTGAGAATGGGTTCCATCAGGCTGCTACCTTTCTGATCCACTGGTCGACCGCGACCGCTGCGATGATAAGGATGCCGATCAGCAGGAACGTCCATTGTGCATCCGCGCCCAGCAACCGCAGCCCAAGCGTAAAGACACCCACGATCAGGGCACCAAACAGGGACCCCAGAATAGACCCGCGTCCGCCAAACAGAGATATCCCCCCGATCACGACCGCGGTAATGCTTTCGATATTGGCCAGCTGGCCCGAGGTTGGCGAAACCGACCCGATCCGGCCAATCAGGGCCCAGCCCGCAAAGGCGCAGATCAGCCCGGACAGCATGTAGACGGATATCAGCGTACGGTGCACGTTGACACCAGACAGTTCTGCCGCTTCGGGGTCATCTCCGACGGCATAGACATGCCTGCCCCAGGCCGTGTGCCGCAACGCATATGCAAGGACGAGGATCAGCGCCAGCATGAAGACCACCCCGACTGTAAACACCGCCCCGCCCACGTTAAACTTGGCACCAAACAGTTGCAGGATGGCGGCGTGTTCCTCGATCTCCTGCGACCGGATCGTTTCGTTTTGTGAATAAAGAAAATTCGCCGCAAGAACGATCTGCCACATGCCAAGAGTGACGATGAAAGGCGGCAGCTTGATGCGACTGACCAGAAACCCGTTCAAGGCCCCGATTGCCGAGCCAACAGCAAGGCCGCACACAATCGCAACCGAAGGTGGCATTCCATAGCGGAAAGTGAATTGCCCCATCACAACCGACGACATCACCATGATGGCCCCAACACTCAGGTCGATGCCTGCGGTCAGGATCACAAGGCTTTGGGCCGCCGCCACGATCCCGACGATCTGAACCTGTTGCAGGATCAATGTCAGCGCAAAGGGCGAAAAGAACTTGGGGCCCAGCAAGACACCAAAGATGACGATTGCAGCGACAAGGACGATCAGCGGGACCAGCGACGGGTTCACATGCAGAAAATGCTGAACCGTTCCGACAAATCCGCGTTGGTGATCGTCAAATTCGGCAACTTGCTCAGGGCTGCCCTTTGCGGCGGTTTCGAAATCGTCGGCTTGTCGTGAAGAATCGGACATGGAACTTCCCCCAAAGCGTCAGGTTTATGACGACTTTAGCAAGGTTTCAGGCGTGTGGGTGGTTTTGATAAGTGGAAGGCCGCGCTGCGGCCTTCCACACGTTCAGCTTAACCCCAGCAGAGGTCCATGCCTTCCTGAACCGAGATGGACTCGACGCCGTCGGCGGCCTTATCCGTCACAAGCGCCACGCCAGTGTCAAAAAAGTCCTTACCGGGTGTGTTCTCGGGTTTCGTCCCTTCGTCCGCCCATTTCTTGACAGCCTCAACGCCCAGCGATGCCATCAGCAACGGGTATTGCTGGGATGTTGCGCCGATGACCCCGTCCGCCACGTTCTGCACGCCGGGGCAACCGCCATCGACGGAAACGATCAGCACGTCATTCTCGCGTCCGATAGCCTTGAGCGCCTCGTAAGCGCCCGCTGCCGCCGGTTCGTTGATGGTGTGCACCACGTTGATCATCGGATCTTTGGCCAGCAGGTTTTCCATCGCGCGGCGGCCGCCTTCTTCGTTGCCAGCGGTGACATCGCTGCCAACAAGACGCGGGTCGTCTTCATCGCCGATCACGTTCGGATCGGCCAGATCAACACCGAACCCCTGCAGGAACCCCTGATTGCGAAGCACGTCCACAGTGGGCTGGCTGACCGCAAGGTCCAACGTGGCGATTTTGGCGTCGTTTGCCGCATCTCCCAGAGTGGCTTTTGCCCATTGTCCGATCAGAAGCCCCGCAAGGAAATTGTCGGTGGCAAAGGTCGCGTCGGCCGAGTCGATAGGCTCAAGCGGGGTGTCCAGCGCAATCACCAGCAGCCCGGCATCGCGGGCCTGCTGCACCGCCGGAACGATGGACGACGTATCCGACGCGGTCAGCAGGATACCCTTTGCGCCATCCAGAATGCAGGTTTCAATGGCCTGAACCTGAGTTTCGTGGTCTCCGTCGACTTTGCCGGCAAAGGCCTTCAGCGTCATGCCAAGCTCTTCGGCTTTGGCGGTCGCACCCTCTCTCATTTTAACAAAGAAAGGGTTGGTATCCGTCTTGGTGATCAGGCAAACGGTTTCACCTTCGGCCATTGCACTGCTTGCCATGGCCGTAACCGCCAGCGCCGTGGCGCCTGCAAGTTTCGCAAGTTTCATCGGTAGTCCTCCCAGTTTTCCCAATGCCCGTCCGGGCATACGTTTGATCGGGCGAAAACCGGCCCGATCGAACGTGAAAACCATCACAAGATTCGAATTTCGAGTCAATAAATAAATCACTCTTAATTATTATTGACAGAAAGGAAGGGTTTCAACATTGTCGTCATGAAGGGGATGGCCGTGTCTGCAATGAACTCTTTGGACAATACCACTGGCGTACGCGAGCCAGATATGCGCGGCACCAACCAAAGTGGAATGCGGGCCCGAAATGAACGGCTTGTCCTGTCACTGGTCCGGCGCCATCAGGCCCTCGCAAAATCTGAAATCGCGCGGATGACCGGGCTGTCGGCGCAGACGGTCTCGGTCATCATGCGCCAGTTGGAAACCGATGGGCTGCTTCTGCGGGGCGAACCGATCCGGGGAAAAGTCGGACAGCCCTCGGTTCCCATGCGCCTGAACCCGGATGGCGCTTATTTCTTTGGGCTCAAAGTCGGGCGGCGCAGTACCGAATTGGTGCTGACGGATTTCCTTGGCAATGTCAGGCACCGTGAGCGGCGGACTTATGATTTTCCGACACCCGAGGCGACATTGAGCTTTTCCAAAGAAAGCCTCGACAAAGTGATGGCGTCACTGTCGCCCGAGGCGCGCAGCCGGATCGCGGGTCTTGGGATTGCGATGCCGTTCTACCTTTGGGACTGGGCGCAGACATTGCAGGTTCCGCAGGAGAAAATGGATCCGTGGCGTGACGCGGACCTGAAAGGCGCGCTGGCCGCAAGCTATGACTTGCCGGTATTCCTGCAGAACGACGCAACGGCCGCCTGCGGTGCCGAGCTGGTCTTTGGCCCTGCGGAAGGTCCACGAGATTTCCTGTATTTCTATGTCGGCTTCTTCATCGGGGGTGGAGTGGTTCTGAACGGCTCCATCTTTTCGGGGCGGGGAAATGCCGGTGCGCTTGGTCCATTGCCTGTGCCGGACGACGCAGGCGGAGTAAAACCATTGATAGATGTCGCCAGTCTTTATGTGCTGGAGCGCGCAGTTGGTGGGAATGCCGAAACAGCCGGCTCAATCTGGGAAACGACACAGCATTGGGACATACCGGAAACCCACCTTGAGAACTGGTTGAAACAGGCGGCGCACGGGATCGCACATGCCATCGTCTCGTCTTGCAGCCTGATCGACTTCGAATCTGTCAAGATTGATGGCTGGATGCCCACAGGCATCAAGGCGCGGCTGGTGGAATTGGTCGAGGTCAAGCTATCAGACATGAACCTGACCGGGCTTGAACGGCCCTTGGTGCAGGTGGGGACGGCAGGCCCGGATGCCCGCTCATTGGGGGCGGCCAGTTTGCCATTGTCGGAAAGATACCTGCTCGAAGGGTAGGTTCATTCCCGAAAAACCCTGACCTGCATCCAAAGCGGATCCGTCGGAAAAAGGGCATCGCCCGCTAAACTTTTTGACAGCCAGCGCAATTGATCGTTGACGGATGCCGAAGAAGTCTGGCAAGCCGCTCGGCATGTCCGGTTCCGGGGCGTGCTCTGGAATCAATAGGGAATGCGGTGCGGGCTTTGGCCCAATTCCGCAACTGCACCCGCAACTGTAAGCGGCGAGCAGGGCTGAAGTGCCACTGGTGTTAATCCGGGAAGGCCAGCCCAACGCTTTGACCCGCAAGTCAGGATACCTGCCGGACATGTGCCTTTGACAAGGGCACTCCTAATCGGCGACGGGATGTGCGTCGGAGCAGGATGCTTGAAAAAGCAGCTTAGCTTGGACGTCCCCGCAGTCAAAACGCATCTCGTACCGGGGTTGGTGCGATGGGACAAGGACGACTATTGATGACCAAGCTGCTTTCCGCAGCCGCTGTGGCGATGGCGCTTCCAGCGATGGCAAATGCGCATTTCCTGCTGGAATACACCGCTGACACCATGATCGACGCACCGGGGAATGTTCCGGTCAAGCTGATCTTTTGGCATCCGTTCTCGAACGGGCATGTCATGGATCTGGACAAGCCGCAGGAATTCTACGTGATCCACAACGGTCAGAAAACCGATCTGCTGGATACCCTGGAACCCGTACGTTTCACCGGCGGCGAAAACGAAGGCGCGGCATTCAAGGGTTATGTTCCCGTCAAACGGTCGGGCGACTATGTGTTGGTTACTGTTCCCCAGCCCTATTATGAGGAATCCGAGGATATCTATATCCAGCAGATCGCCAAGGCATTCCTGAACCGCAATGAACTGCCGACCGACTGGATGAACCCGGTGGGCCTGCCGGTTGAGATCATCCCGCTCAACAAACCAACCAACATCATCGCGGGTTCGACGTTTACAGGTCGGGTTATGGCCGAAGGCCAACCGGTTGCGGGTGCCGAGATCGAGATCGAGTACATGGCCGCAGAACCGGACATGGAAAGCGCGGCCGCTTCCGCCCCGTCGGTCTCGCCGATGCCGGGTGGTGCATTGGTCGCAACTTCGGATGATAACGGGTATTTCACGTTTGGCGTTCCAAAAGCCGGATATTGGGGATTTGCCGCACTCGGCGCCGGTCCCGTGACCAAACACAACGGCAAAGAACTAAGCCAGGACGCGGTCATCTGGATCCGCGCCTGGGATTTGGAGTAACCGTAGATGCACATCGTTGACGGAGCCTTGTCCAACCCGGTCGTGATCGGCGGAGCCGTCGCTGCTGCGGGTGGAATTGCCATGGGCCTCAGGTCGCTGGATCTTGATCGCATCCCCACTGCGGGGGTGCTGTCTGCCAGCTTTTTCGTGGCATCGCTGATCCATGTGCCGATTGGCCCTTCGTCAGTGCATCTGATCCTCAACGGAATGGCCGGGCTTTTGCTGGGCTGGGCCGCATTCCCGGCCCTGTTCGTCGGGCTTTTGCTGCAGGCCGTCTTCTTTGGCTTTGGCGGGTTGACGGTATTGGGGATCAACACCCTGAACATCGCGTTGCCCGCGGTTTTGGCCGGGCTGATCTTTGGCCGCCTGATCGCCCATGGCTCACCTCTGCAAGGTGCGATATGGGGCGGGGTCGGCGGTGCCTTTGCCATCGCCGCTACAACCGGCATGGTTGCGTTTTCACTGGCCTTGTCCGGGGATGCATTCCTGCCAGCGGCCAAGCTTGTTTTCTTTGCACATATTCCTGTCATGGCGATTGAGGCGATCCTGACCGGGTTCGCGGTTTTGCTGGCGCGCAAGGTCAAGCCCGAGCTGTTTGTCAAAGGAGCGGCCGCGTGAGGTACCTGGCGATCATTCTGGCGCTGTGCTGCGCACCCGCACCTGCCTTGGCGCATAAGGTCATAGCCGGAGTGTTTGAATCCGGTGACGCCATCGAAGGCGAAATCGGCTTTTCCAATGGTGACATGGCAAGCGGGGCCGAGGTCATCGTCAACGGCCCGGACGGAGCCGAGCTGGGCCGTATCGTAACAGATGCAGACGGGTTCTTTATCTACACGCCAAACGCGCCGGTGGCCCATACTTTCTTTGCAAACCTTGGTGCCGGGCATGTGGCCGAGGTCACCATGCCCGCTGCGGATGTCGCCCGGATCATGGGCGTTGAAGCGGAACCCGACACCGCGCCGACAAACGCACCTGCCCAGACAGCGGCGGTGCTCAGCGATGAACAACAACAGGTCATTGCCAGGGCCGTGCGGGATGAGCTGCGCCCGCTGCGTCGGGAAATAGCGGCTTACCGCGAACAAAATGACCTGCAAACTGTTCTGGGTGGGATCGGATATATCGTCGGTCTGTTTGGTCTGGGCTTTTACTTTGCGGCACGCCGCAAGCTGGCGGCCTGATGGCGCACGTTCTGGGGCAACAGGAAAGCACGCTGATCAAAGCGGGCGCGCAGCGGCGCGGCGCGATCAACCCGCTTGATCCAAGGATGCGGATCGTCATGGCGGTTGTCTTCGCGGTGGTGACTGTCGCGGTGTCCTCGCTGACAGCGCTGTGCGCGGCTTTGGCGGTGTCCCTTTCGCTTCTTGCCGCGTCGCGTCTGCCCTGGCGGAAAACGTTGAAACGCATGGCCATGATGGATGGGTTCATCCTTTTCATGCTGGTGCTGTTGCCATTCTCCATGCCCGGCGACCCGATGTTCACGCTCTGGGGGTTTCCCGCAAGCTGGCAGGGTTTCTGGAAAGCGGTCGAGATCGCCTTGACGGCCAACGCGGTCATCCTGTCCCTGATGGTGCTGGTCGGCACGATGGAGCCGGTCACGCTTGGCCACGCCCTGCACCGCCTGCGCTGCCCCGAAAAGCTGGTTCACCTTCTGATGTTCACCATCCGCTATATCGAGGTTCTGCGGGAAGAATACCTGCGCCTGCGCGCGGCCATGAAGGTACGCGGTTTTCGCCCGGCAACAAACTGGCACACCTATCGTAGTTTTGGCTATCTCGTGGGCATGATGCTGGTGCGCGCGATCGAAAGATCCGAACGCATACTTGATGCGATGAAATGCCGGGGGTTTTCAGGCCGTATGCTGCTGCTTCAGGACTTTGCCCTGACCCGAAGGGACATCGTTTTTGCCGCAGGTCTTGGTGCCCTTTGCGCGGGTCTGATCATACTGGATTTGGCATGACACTGATTGCGCTTGAAGATATCTGCTTTGCCTACCCTGGTCAGCCACCCGTTCTGGACGGTGCCAGCCTCAGCCTGTCCGCCGGTCAACGCCTGTCGCTGACGGGTCCGAACGGGGCGGGAAAATCGACCTTGCTGCGCATCACGCTTGGCTTGCAGCGCCCACGGTCCGGCACGGTCACGATTTTTGGTCAGCAAAGGGTGCAAGAGGCCGATTTTCACGACGTACGCCGCCGGGTGGGGCTTGTGTTTCAGGATGCGGATGATCAACTGTTCTGCCCGACCGTCGCCGAGGATATCGCCTTTGGCCCGCTCAACCTGGGCAGAACGCGCGACGAAGCGCTTGCTATCGTTGAAAACGTATTGAGTGATCTGGACCTGATGCATCTGAAGAACCGCATCACCCACAAATTGTCAGGGGGTGAAAAACGGCTGGTTACGCTGGCGACCGTTCTGGCGATGGAGCCCGAGGTTCTGCTGCTTGATGAACCCACCAACGCGCTGGACCCACGGAACGAGGCCCGGCTGCTGGAAATCCTCCGGGAATTGCCGCAAGCGATCCTTCTTGTCAGCCATTCCCCGGCCTTCCGTGCTGAACTGGCACCGGATGCGCTGGATTTGCGAGACGGAAAACTGGTTGCTGTCTGACAGGACCAATCCGGGTTCAGCCCTGCCGCTTCCGGCTCATAAGCCCATATCTGACCGCCCATGCCCGAAACGACAGACGTCTGCGCCGGTCCTGTTTCACCGGGTGTTTTGATTGCGCGCCACCTTTTCGGTTGAACTCGAAAACGTCGATGATGCGCTCGGCGCAACCGCAGGCTTCGCCCATGCCAACTTTGGCAAAGTAGAATTTTTCGAAACGTTCGGGGTTTTGCATGGCGCCCCTCCTGTTCAAGCGTAGCCGCAAAAGCCTAGTGCCGCCAAATCACTTTGCTGCGGCCACAGGGGGCTGCTATGGCGCGGCGAAGGCGCTTCCCGTCCAGACATTGTCCAGTTGATTGAAAACCGGCGAGGTGATGAGCATCTCGGCAGGGTACAGCAATTGCAGCTCATCCGCGAACCGCGTGACGCCGGGTACAAGCCCGGTGATGTTCTGCCACGCGGCCCAGCTGCCGGGATCGGACAGGCCGGTGGGATTGTCGGGATCAGCCGCCTGGTGCCAACCGGCCGCATTCAGGATCGGTGTAAGGGCAAAGCGCGCATCGTTGCTGTCAACCTCGGAACAGGCAGCAGCATCGCATTCCCAGCTTGTCCAGTCTGCCGCCGCGATGGTCCCGGCAATCGGGGCGGCGGCGTCGATAACCCGTGCCAGAACCTCGAACCCGCCACCCGCAGTCGGACGGCTGAGCGACAGGGGGTCGGTGGCCACGGCATGCAGTGCCGCGGTTGGTGCGAGGCTGAGGGTCCGACCGATCAAAGCCAGCTGTGCAATACCGTCGGTCACAGGCCCCGATCCGGCGGCCGGAAGGACCCTGACAGGTGTCAGGATCGGCACCGCGCCGCCACGTATCGCGATCTCCTGCAACGCATTGTCGAAGGCCGGAACGAAATCACTGCGGATCGTGAAGCTCAGCGGGAAACTGGCCTGCTGCGGACCTACGGGCCTTGCACCGTCGCGGGTGATGAAAGACATCGGCGGAACGGCTCCGGGCTGCGGCAGCGAAATCTGCGGTCCTGCAATACCCAAAGCAGCCGCGATCATTCGTGCGCGCTGTTCGGCCTCACCATACTCGCTCAGCAGATTGATATAGCCGCCGATCTCGGTGATGTTGCGCGGCGCAGGGATGCGCGATGGGGCAATATCGCCCGCAATGGCCAGCCTATGGGCAATCACCTCACGGGCACGCTGGATCGCCGGAGAGTTGGTCGTTTCAAGAATGTTGATGATCGCCTCGGCGAGGCTTTCATCGATTCCCGGTTTGTCCGTCACATTTGTGCTCGTGTCACTCATTGTCGTCCTCCGCAGGGGCGTTCAGGCCATTGAGGAAATCCAGCACCGACTGGCTGCCGGCCTTGGTCGCGCTGCCGTCATCAGCATCCGCATTTGCCTTGGTGAAGGCCCCGAAAAGCTTGGCCAGAAGCAGCGTGTTGGACGGGTTGGCCAAAGCCGTAGCCCCGCCGGGGAAATCCTTGAACAGGTTTTGAACGAAACCGACCCGGTTGCCATCCGGTTGCCCACCGATCAGCGCGGAAACACCCGAAGCGTTCTTGGCGATATCCTCAAACCCCTTGATCTTGGCGGCATTGCTGGCGTCGAATGCCTTCTTGTCAGCGGCGGCCTTCTTGGCCTCTTCCTCTTTGCGGGCGGCAGCGATTTCCTGACCTTTACCCGCAAGTTCCGTGGCCTTTCCAACCAGCTCCTTGGTCAGATCCGTCGCCGTGTCGATGGCCTTGTCACGCCCCGCAGCGACCGATTGCGTTTCAAGCGCCAGTTGCGCCTGCAACTCCTTCAGACCCGTCAGATCGGTTCCCGCCCGCGCAAGATCGGGCGCAGCCTTGAGGATTTCGGCCAGTTGCGACGTGGGCACAGCCTGGCCGGTGCCAATGTCGCCCCCTGCAATGGTCAGCGTGTTCGAAGGCTGGTTGTTCGGCAGGTCTGACGGCGCACGTGTACCAAAGATGGCGTCACTGTCAGCAGGCAGGACCGGCGCGTCGCCAACCGGTGGCGGTGTCGGGCTGTCCTGCCAGTTCCAGAAGCGGCGATGGTCGATCATCTCGCAGGAATTGCAGCGGCCCAGTACAGCCTCGCCCAACAGGCCCCTGGTCGGCAGCGAGATCGTGCGGCGCGGTGGTCGGAAGTCTTCGCGATGGAAGGCCAGAAGACTGTCCTGAATGTCACCGGTCCGCATCTCCATCCGGTCGGCCAGATCGGGCGGGATCGAGAACGGCATGATCATGGCATTGCCATAGAACCCCAACACCTTGTTCTGGACGGTGCTGAGCAGCGATATCTCGCTTGAGGCATCGTCCAGCCCGCCTTCCGGTACCCCTATGGTGAAACGCTCCAGCAGAATCGCACGTTCTTCGTCCGTCATGCTGGCCCAAATCACGCGGGAATAGCGAACGGTGTTGGCCACAATATGCTGGTACATTTCTTCGATGCGGCGCAGATCCCGGCGTGACAGAACGTCCGGCACTTCCTGCACCGAATAGGGCAGGGTGGCAGGCAGCGCCTGGAACGTATTGTCATCAACAACGGTCTGGGCGTTTTCGTTCATACGCGCCTCAAACTCGCTGACCATGGGCGGTCCTACCAGATCGTCAAAGTCCGAGCCCGAGATCGTGGTGCGAAGGCTGCGGTTGATATTGCGGGTGGCCCGATCCAGATCGTCGGCATCTTCCAGATTGGCCAGATGCTCCCAGATGTTGAAAATGTTGATGGGATCAGGACCGGTGTAGAACGAGTAGGCAAACGAACCCGTCCGCCTGCGCAGCTCAACACGTGCGATATCCGACCGCTCGACCGAACGGGGCAAAGCCACAGAGCCGGTATAGGTCCGGCGCTTGGTCGGATCACGCCGGGCATCAGCCAGCCGGACAAGCAGGTTCTCGCGTGTTTCCGCTGGCAGGTCATGCAGGTTGTCGATGTCGATCGGCGATCCGGTCAGCGGCACAGGTCCGACCCGGTCGCCATCCTGCGTGAAGATCACGACAGAAATGTCATCATTGGGCATGAACGTGCCCTGCGCCTCGAAACTGACGATGTCCTGTGCGACGCCGGGCGCGTTCTGCGGTGTTGCATCCTTGTCTGCATAAAACTCTTCCAGCAGCTTCAGTGCGCTGCGGAATCTGCGGCGGTTTCGGAACACGCGCCGGAACACTTCGGCATGGCGCAGGATGACCTTGTACCGGCTCAGCAATCCGGACCGGGTGACATTGCCCGGCAACTGATCGCCTTGCCCCAGACGGCGGAAGCGGATGAGTTGCATGGGCACAAAGACCACCAGCTGCACGCCCTCGATACGCGTTTCCAGAGAAAAGTCGCGCAGGACTTCGAACCATTGCATGGTCATTGCGTGGCAATGATTGCGGTTGGCCACGAATTTCGTTGTGGCCGTCCGCCGATCCGTCGCAGTTGCAGTGCGCACACTGGTCCGTGCCGAGTTACGCTTGACCGAAGCCGCCCGTTCAAGCGCGGCAGAGAATGTCTCATGGGTGTCGGACAGAAAATCGCGCGATGTGTTCTGCGTGTTGGACGAATTGCCGGAAGAATTCGAACTGGACCGTGCGCCGCTGAAGCCCACGCCGCCGACGATGGCCCCGATGCCTCCGAACAGGCCGCCACCAACGCCACCTGCGCCTCCGAAGCTCTTTGAAAAAGCGCGGGTCGAAAACGAAGACGTGCCCTGAATTACCTCATCCAGCGCGCTTTCAAACGTACTGTCAAAGGACGTGTCGCGGGCTTCCTCGAATTCCTGTTGCTCTTCAAATGTCAGGCTCTCTCGTTCACGTACGCTCAGTGTTTCGCGCTGTTCCGACACGACTATCCGCTGCTCTTCTCCCGGGGCAAGCGGCAGGGAATAGACCAGCCGACCCAAAGACATGCCAGCATGGACAGCCGTCGACCGCATCTTGGCAATATAGCCAAGCGCAAGGCTCGACGCTTTGGGCACATCCTGCGGCCGTTCTTCAAGATCTTCAAAGAAGTCTTCAATATCAATGGGTTCATCAATCGGAATTCGGTCCCGAAAATCCCAATCACCCCCGTCATTGTTGAGCGCGGCCAGAAGCGTTTCG
Source organism: Ruegeria sp. O5 (assembly GCF_056535105.1). Classification (NCBI taxonomy): domain Bacteria; kingdom Pseudomonadati; phylum Pseudomonadota; class Alphaproteobacteria; order Rhodobacterales; family Roseobacteraceae; genus Ruegeria; species Ruegeria sp. O5. The sequence continues at coordinate 23,968 of NZ_JBQERN010000024.1, forward strand.
GCGGACAGATTGGCCTGAGCAAAGGTTGTACCCGGAATAGTCGTCACAAAACGGCCACCGCCTATGGGGCGTGTTCGAACGATATTCTTGGGCCCGACGAGCGGATCAATCAGCCGGTACAGAACCGAATAGCGCCGCCGTGAAACCGTGCCGCCTTCGGTTCGGTACTCCGACGCGCAATCGCCCTCGCCCAGCACGATAGGGGCCTGCGTACCGGTGAAATCGGATATGTTTTCTTCAGCATCCTCGGGATCCACCGGCAGGATATCGGCCAGCTCGCCGACGATCGAACGCTGCAAAGGGAGGAGCGTGCGATCCAGCACCACAAGGCCCATTTCGCCGTCCAGCGCGTCAACGCGCGGCACGGCTTCTGTCAGGGTGGTGTTTTGACCCCTGATCCGCAACCGCAGGCCGTTCTGTGGCAGGCGAAGATTGGGCAGATCAAGCGAGAAGAGCCCGCGCGCGTCCGTGACGGCGGCTTTGACAGCCCACGAGAAATCCGCGTTGTCGATCCCTTCATTGGCGGTAAAGGTGGGGCGCAGGACCTCGACGATCACACGTTCGGCAGGTGTCCCGTCAGGGTTGATCAGTTCCCCCCGCAGTTTCGGAGCGAGGGTGGGAACGACCGCCCCCAGAAAGCCTCCGGCCAGATCTTCGCGAATGGTTGCAAGCTGGCGAAAAACTGCGCCTGTCGACTGAACACGCCGGTCAACCAGATCGTTGATCACTTCCGCAGAAAGCTCAACTCCAACACCGCGGCGCAATGCCTTGAGCTTTTCTGCCTCAACCCGCTTCTGATCCTCAACGCTGTGCGCACCAGCCGCGACAGTGCCGGAAATTTCCGCTGATATCGATGGGTTTGGCCGAAGATTTGGTATGGACAGCGTTATGCGCGGGGGCTCACTGCTGGAGTCGGACATGAACGTCACCTCTCGAGAAAGAGCTGAAAAAAACGAGATGTCAGAAAAAGAAGTCAAATCATTAAAGGTGACCCAAGGTAACATGTTTGGGGGATTCGCGGAAGCAACGCAGGGTTGTGCCTACCGCCACGCGCGGCAAAGCGCTCAGGACAAGCACCGTGTCTCTTGCTGCTGACGGTATCCAGAATTGGTCAGAGTTGGACGAATAACCTGCCCGGAAACACCGGCATCCAAATCGCCTTTGGTCTAGTTTCGTGACTGCTGAGACGAATAGAAATACGCAATGGCCTGCGTGCGGTTTTTGACACTCAGCTTTTCGTAGATGTTGGACAGGTGAAACTTGACCGTGTTTGTCGAAATCTGAAGTTCCTTCGACAGGTCCCGGTTCGACATTCCTTGGGCCAGCGCCTCCAGAATTGCGCGTTCCTTACGCGACAGACTCTGGATTGGGTCCTGTTGCATCTTCCGGATATCGATGAACGGGAATACCATCTTACCCGCTGCAACTTTGGCGCAGGTTTCCAGCAGACCCTCAACCTCGCCCGTGCGGGCGGCAAATCCAGCCGCACCCGCCTGCATCGCCAATCGCGGGACATCGCCGCCAGTGTCGCCATAAACGACAAAGCGCGGGGCGTTGGGCTGATCGCGCAGAACCTCAATCAGTTTGGCGGCCCCCAAAACCGGAAGTGTCCAGTCGACGACACCAACCTGAACGGGAACCCGCATCACCGTTCCCAGAAACCCTTCGGCCGTTGCTGACGTGGCCATCAGCGAGAATCGGGGGTCCCGCTCGAATATTTCGGACATGGCCGACAGAACCAGCGGGTTGCCGTCCGCCAGCATGATGTCGATGGGTTTGTTCGGTGTCTCAACCATATGATTTTGCCCCGATTCCGGAAAAACCTACCCATAAGGATAGGTCATTTCTTTGTATACCTTCGTATTTTTACCAAAACGGGTAGGTACTGCCCCATCCTATTGGCCATCCAAAAGCAGTAGTAAGTTACGTTGCGTCATAAGGCAAGCTCGCGTTTCCTGCTCGGTAACTTGACACAACGGGCCGCAATGCCCGGCCAACAGCCGAGGATGCCAGACCATGACTTTTCAGATTTTCCCTCCGCTCGAAATCCCTCAGACCCTCGCTGCGGGGCCGGGGCCGGGTAACACGGATGCCCGCGTCCTCAAGGCCTTTGCCAATGCAGGCGTTGCCGATCACATGCAGGGGGACGTCCTTAGGGGGATGGTCGAATGCAAGCACATGCTGCGGAAAATCTGGGGCACCCAAAACGTCTATACCTTTGCTGTTGCCGGCACCGGTTGGAGCGCCCTGGACACCATGTTTTCGGCTGTCATGCCTGGCGATAAGGTCGTTGCTTTTGCCAACGGGACATTCTCGGGGATCGACGCGCTGACCCTGCGGATCAAGGCGGCGACGCCCGAAGAACATGCAGCCAACCCGATGGCACCTCAGGCCGCCAGCGTCACCGTGATCGAGGTTCCGCACGGCCAGCCGGTCACCGGTGATCTGGTCGAAGCTACGCTGGCGCAGCACAAACCGAAATGGGCTTTCATGGCGCATTGGGAAACCGGATCGGGCCGCATCAATGACCTGCGCGGATTTTCCGACGCGTGCGAACGTCATGGCGCGATGGGTCTGATCGATGCGGTGTCGTCTCTGGGCGTCGATGACTTCTCGATAGACGATTTTCAGGGTATCGCCGGATGGGCGTCCTGCCCGCAGAAAGGTCTGTGCTGCCTGCCGCTGACCTATGCCCCTGTCAGCTTTACCGACGCCTATATCACCTCGCTGAAAACCACCGGTGCCTATACCTATGTGCACAATCCCATCTTTGAGGCCCGCCATTGGGGCATTGTCGATGGGCAGGATGTTGAAAAGGGCACCTATCACCGCACCCATTCGGGCTACGCCGTAGCGGCCTTCCATGAATCCCTGCGCCTGACCCTTCAGGAAGGTCTGGCCAAGCGGTCCGCGTCGTACAAGACGCACGAAAAGGTTCTGCGGGACGCCGTCACCGAAATGGGCTGCGAGGTCACCTCCGACATGCCCAGCCTGATCGTGCTGAACCTGCCCCCGGAACTGGCTGGCCGCGAGATGGAGCTGGTCCAGAACTGCCGCGCGCGCGGGTTTGGCATCTGGCCGACGCTCAGCGCACCTGTGCAGGTGCGCATCGGCATCCTCAACCAATTGAACCGCGACGCCGTCAGCCGGATTGTGCGCCTGTTCGCCGAAGCCATCCGAGAGCTGGGCGGAACGGTCGACCAAGACGCAATCGAAGACCTGCTGGAAAGCCGTTACGGCACCTCAATCGCTGCATAAACAGGAGCGGATCAGATGGATATTCACGAATACCAGGCAAAGGAAATTCTTTCGAATTTCGGTGTCGCCATACCGTCCGGCGCACTGGCCTACAGTCCGGAACAAGCGGCCTATCGGGCGCGTGAGCTGGGCGGTGACAAATGGATCGTCAAGGCGCAGGTCCATGCAGGCGGTCGCGGCAAGGCCGGAGGGGTCAAGCTGTGCAACACCGAAAACGAAATCTATCAGGCCTGCGATGACCTGTTTGGCCGCAAGCTGGTCACGCATCAGACCGGCCCCGAAGGCAAAGGCATCTATCGCGTCTATGTCGAAGCCGCCGTGCCGATTGATCGCGAGATCTATCTGGGTTTTGTCCTCGACCGGTCCAGCCAAAGGGTGATGATCGTGGCCTCGTCCGAGGGCGGGATGGAGATCGAGGATATCTCGGCTGACCGCCCGGAAAGCATCGTCCGCTCCATCGTGGAACCGGCGGTTGGGCTTCAGGAATTTCAGGCGCGCGAGATCGCATTCAATCTGGGGCTTGAACCCAGGCTGATCCAGCAAATGGTGCGTACATTGCAAGGCTGCTACGCCGCCTTTAGCGAGCTGGACGCGACAATGGTCGAGATCAACCCGTTGGTCATCACGGGTGACGACCGGGTGCTGGCGCTTGACGCCAAGATGAGCTTTGACGACAACGCACTGTTCCGCCATCCGCAAATCTCTGAACTGCGTGACAAAAGCCAGGAAGACCCGCGCGAAAGCCGCGCGGCCGACCGCGGATTGTCCTATGTCGGGCTGGACGGAAATATCGGCTGCATCGTCAATGGTGCTGGTCTGGCGATGGCCACGATGGACACGATCAAGCTGGCTGGTGGCGAGCCTGCAAACTTCCTCGACATCGGCGGCGGGGCCTCGCCCGAACGTGTGGCCAAGGCGTTTCGTCTGGTCCTGTCAGACGACAATGTTCAGGCCATTCTGGTCAACATCTTCGCCGGTATCAACCGCTGCGACTGGGTGGCCGAAGGCGTCGTTCAGGCGCTGCGGGAACTTGACCTCGATCTGCCCGTCGTCGTGCGGCTGGCTGGAACAAACGTCGAAGAGGGTCAGAAGATTCTGGCCAAGTCCGGCCTGCCGATCATTCGCGCCACAACGCTGATGGAGGCGGCAGAACGCGCTGTTGGCGCATGGAAAAACGACCTAACTCAAGGCACCAAGATGAGGGCTGTGAAATGAGCATTCTTCTCGACCGTGACTCTCGCGTCATCGTGCAAGGCATCACCGGCCGCATGGCCCGGTTCCATACCAAGGACATGTTGAACTATGGCACCAATGTCGTGGGCGGCGTCGTACCCGGCAAAGGCGGGGAAACCGTCGAAGGTGTTCCGGTCTTTGACACCGTCAAACAGGCTGTCGAGGCGACCGGCGCGGATGCCAGCCTTGTTTTTGTGCCCCCGCCATTTGCGGCTGATTCAATCATGGAAGCAGCAGATGCCGGTATCCGCTACTGCGTCTGCATCACCGACGGGATTCCGGCGCAGGACATGATCCGGGTGAAACGGTACATGTACCGCTATCCGAAAGAGAAACGCATGGTGCTGACCGGGCCGAACTGTGCCGGTACGATCTCGCCCGGAAAGGCGTTGCTGGGCATCATGCCGGGTCACATCTATCTGCCCGGCCATGTCGGCATCATCGGCCGCTCGGGCACGCTGGGCTATGAGGCTGCGGCGCAGCTGAAAGAACGCGGCATCGGTGTCTCGACCAGTGTCGGGATTGGTGGCGACCCGATCAACGGGTCATCCTTCAAGGACATCCTGCAGCGGTTCGAAGAAGACGAGGACACCCATGTCATCGCCATGATCGGCGAGATCGGCGGCCCACAGGAAGCTGAGGCTGCCGAATACATCCGCGACCACATCACCAAGCCGGTGATTGCCTATGTCGCGGGTCTGACCGCTCCGAAGGGCCGCACCATGGGCCACGCGGGTGCGATCATCTCGGCCTTTGGCGAAAGCGCCAGCGAAAAGGTCGAGATCCTGTCCGCCGCCGGGGTGACCGTTGCCGAAAACCCCGCGGTGATCGGTGAAACAATTGCCCGTGTGATGGAGGCCGCGTGATGGTCAAACCCTCGGTTCTTGTGACCCGTCGCTGGCCTGCCGCCGTCGAGGCGCAACTGGCCGAGAATTACAACGCTGTTCTGAACACCGGGGACAAACCCATGTCCCCGGCCGAAATTCGCCAAGCCTTGAAAACTTACGACGCGGTACTGCCAACTGTAACGGACACACTGAGCGCCGAGGCAATGGACGTCCCTGGTGCGCAGACCAAAATACTGGCCAATTACGGTGTCGGATACAGCCACATCTGCGAACCTTCGGCGCGTGAGCTGGGCATGACCGTGACCAACACGCCCGATGTTCTGTCCGAATGCACCGCCGATATCGCCATGACCCTGCTGCTGATGGTGGCGCGGCGCGCGGGCGAAGGTGAACGCGAGCTGCGGTCCGGCACCTGGACCGGATGGCGGCCCACGCATCTGGTTGGAACCAAGGTCAGCGGCAAAACGCTGGGCATTATCGGCTATGGCCGCATCGGGCAAGAGATGGCCCGCCGTGCGCATCATGGCTTCGGCATGGATATCCTCGTCTACAACCGCAGTCAGATAGCGCCGGACGTGCTGGCCAGGTGCAATGCAACGCAGGTGGCCTCGATTGACGACTTGCTGCCGCAATGCGACTTTGTCTCGCTGCATTGCCCCGGCGGGGCTGACAACCGGCATCTGATCAACGCGCGCAGACTGGGCCTGATGAAGCCCGCCGCCTTTCTGATCAATACCGCGCGCGGTGAGGTGATCGACGAATGGGCGCTGATCCAGGCCCTGATGTTCGAGATGATCGGCGGAGCCGCGCTGGACGTGTTCGATGGTGAACCCCGTATCAGCCCGGACCTGCTGCAATGCGACAACCTCGTGATGCTGCCACATCTGGGCAGCGCCACCCGCGAAGCGCGCGAGGCGATGGGGTTTCGGGTTCTCGATAACCTGAATGATTTCTTTGAAGGCCGCGAACCCCGGGACCGCGTGATCTGATGCAAGCGCTGGCCCCGAATATGCAGCCCACCCCCAACCCCTCGGGCTATGCCGAAGGGTTGCGCTCGGAATTGCGGGCGTTGTGGCGGAATATATTGCTGAAACGGGCGCCACATGTGGCGGCATGGGCCGAGGCCACGCCGCTGCAAGCCATTCCCACGGGACCCGAGGCAACGCCGTATTTGCAGGCCCTTTCGATCTGGTTCCAACTGTTGCGCATCATCGATGAAAACGCCGAAGTTCGGGATCGTCGACTGACCGAAACCCAAAACGGCGCAGAAGCGGTAGAAGGCGGTTTTGCCGAAGCCCTGACAGACTTGTCGCTGACGTACAGTCAGGTGGAAAAGCTGACCGCTGACCTGTGTACCGGTCCCACCCTGACCGCGCATCCGACCGAGGCCAAGCGGGTAACGGTTCTGGAAATTCACCGGCGTATCTACCGCAACCTCGTCAGTCTTGAAACGCACCGCTGGACTCCGACCGAACACGCCGAATTGTTGAATGGTCTGGAGGGAGAGATTGATCTCTTGTGGCTGACCGGCGAACTTCGCCTGTCGCGCCCAAGCCTGCACGACGAGATCGAATGGGGGTTGCAGTTCTTCCGCGATGCAATCTTTGACGCCGTGCCGCAGGTTATGGGCCGCTTCGATCAGGCTTGCCTGCAAGTGCTGGGCCGTACGCTGAGTGAAACACCCGATATCCGCTTTCACAGCTGGATCGGCGGCGACCGGGATGGCAACCCGAATGTCACGACCGAGATGACCGCATTGGCGCTGAAACGCGGTCGCGAAACAGTTCTGGATCTTTACCGCCAGGCTCTCGAACGTGCCGCAAGCAGGTTGAGCATCAGCGCGCTGATATTGCCCTTACCTGAGCCTGTCAGGACGCAAGTACAAGCGATAGTCGACCGGGCCCCGACCGCCGGGCGCAATCGGAACGAACCATTCAGGCAAGCACTCAATGCCATTCGTTATCGGCTGACAAACAACGGATATGATCACATCTCGCAATTCGTAGGCGATCTCGACACGCTTGATACCGCTTTATGTGCGGTCAACGCGGATATTCTGGCGCGGCAGCATATCCGTCCGCTGCGCCGAGCTGCTTCGGTTTTCGGGTTACGGACCACAACGCTGGACATCCGCCAGAATTCGACCGTCACAACCGACGTTCTGGCCGAAATCTGGTCGCATAGCGGAAAGGTGCCGGTTTACGGCACAGCCGAATGGTCTGCCCGCTTGCGAACCGAACTGGCCGATCAGAACCTGCCCTATCAAAACCGCGACGCGTTAAGCGATCAGGCGCGGGAACTGCTTGCTCTTCTGGCTCTGGTCTATAGCGTTCGATCGGGACCGGACCCCAGGGCAATAGGGCCCTTCATCCTGTCCATGACCCGTTCGGCCGACGACATTCTCGGTATCTACCTATTGGCCCGCTATGCCGGGTTTGGCTCCGAAACTTTGGATCTTTCGGTAGTCCCATTGTTCGAGACGATTGCCGATTTGCGAAATGCCCCATCGATCCTGCTGGACGTTCTGGCTGTCCCGCTTGCCCGTCGCAGCCTCAAAACCGACGGTCGGGTAATCGAGGTGATGCTGGGATATTCGGACAGCGGCAAGGACGGGGGCTATTTCTGCTCAACATGGGAGTTGGAGCGCGCCCAACGCCGGATCGTCTCGGCGCTGGCCTCGCAAGGTTTCAAGGTCACGTTTTTCCATGGTCGCGGCGGTTCGGTTAGTCGGGGCGGTGCACCGACCGGACGCGCCATCGCCGCGCAGCCCAGCGGAACAGTTGCCGGGCGGCTGCGCGTGACCGAACAGGGCGAGGTGGTTTCGGCCAAATATGCCAACCGGGGCACGGCTGCGGCGCATCTGGAGTTGTTGCTGTCAAGCACGATGCGCCATACGGCGACCCTTGACGAGGCGCCTTCACGGCCTGAATTTGATGACGCATTGGATGCTTTGTCAGAGTTGTCACAGACAGCCTATGTCTCGCTTTTGCAGATGCCGGGTTTTCTGGACTATTTCCAGCAGGCGAGCCCCGTCCAAGAACTTGCCCGCCTGAAAATGGGATCCCGCCCGACCCGCCGGTTTGGCGCGGCCAGTCTGGATGACCTGCGGGCCATTCCATGGGTCTTTGCGTGGTCGCAGAACCGCCACCTGATCACCGGCTGGTACGGGTTCGGCACCGCCATGGCCAGTTTTCGCAAGTTTCGCGGCGCGCGCGGTGATGACGTGTTGCACGACATGTTTCGACACTCCCGCCTGTTCCGCCTTGCCGTCGATGAGATGGAAAAATCGCTCTATCAGACGGATATGGAAATCGCAGCGCAGTATGGCGAATTGGTCTCTGATATCGAGATCCGCCAACGTGTATCGCAGGTGATCAAGGCGGAATACGATCGTGCCTGCAAAGCGATCCGGTTTCTGACCGGTGGCCAGGTCATCGGCCATCGCTTTCCCCGCCTTTGCGAGAGGTTTGACCGCAAACAGGCCGAATTGGCCCGCATTCATGCTCTTCAGGTCGAACTGCTGCAACACGCCCGCAACGAACCGCAGGCAGGGTCAGTTCCCGTGCCCCTGCTGCAATCCATGAACGCCATTTCCGCTGGCCTTGGCTGGACCGGCTAACCATTTTCAGGAGACCAAAACTGTGAACGCCCCGCATCGAACAGATGGATTTTTCACCCAGTCCTTGTCGGACCGCGACCCTGAGCTTTTTGGCTCGATCCGGTCTGAGCTGGGTCGTCAGCGCGACGAGATCGAGCTGATTGCGTCCGAGAACATCGTCTCTGCCGCCG